>CAZVBB010000057.1:0-6151 GCA_964625285.1 uncultured bacterium
TATAAAATAAAGTGTGTAAATTCCCCTTTGAAATAGCTTGAAAGGAGATAAAAAAGGGTGTACCTTTTCTCCATAGAAAGAAGGGTTGAGCAATGGTGCTCACTCAAAGGAGAAAGGAGATACACCCAACGGAGGAAGCAACAAGATAGGCAACTAAGGCCTGAGGAAATATTAAAGGAATGGTGGCAAGAAACTAAGAGAAAATCGGGAGGAGGATTTCTGGGTCAATACCAGGGCATATATGAAGCAGGCACTTAAGAAGCTGATGGAGATAACGATGAAGTAGAAGTCTACACTCACTCTCTAGTGGCATCAAGAGAAATGAGAACAGGATAGACTACCGTAATGGGTTAGAGATACCGACGCTTTCTCACTCGTGAAGGACCTTATTACAAGATTTAAAGGTGCCCCAGTTAAGGAGAGGCAGATTCCGCTACTCACAAGGTATTTAAGAACTACCATGCGCGGCAGGAGGCAGTAGAGCAGGCTATCAGAGATGGTGTTCATCTGTGGGGTAAGTACTCGAGAGAATTAGAGGAAGTCTTAAGTGCATCTCAAAATGCTCCTGTAAGTGCAGGTATGGTATCTAATGTCACAAAGACATTGGATAAAGAGGTCAAGCGGTTTCTACTATCAGAAATTAGTTGATGAGTACCAATATATGGTTCTGGATGGAATACATCTAAAGATAAAAGGTGTTCTTGAAGGGAAGAAGAAGGTAATTTTAGTAGCCTATTGAGATAATGGTGATGGGCCAACTGTAAGCTAAAATAGGATTCCGGGTAGTAGGAGTAGAGTCCGAGGCTAGGTGGGAACAGTTCCTGACAGACCTCTTGTAACTTAAAGGGTTAATAGGTAAAGAGCTAAAATTAATAACTACTGATGGGTGCAAAGGGTTGCACCGAGCGTTAGACATAGTCTACTCAAGAGATTCCTCGCAGGATTAACTGGGCTCACAAGTTAAGGAATGTATCTAATTATCTACCGAGGAAACATCAGAAGGAATGTATCAAAGAAGCACTCAAAGATTTATCTGGCAGATAGAAGAGAGAAGCCATAAGGATTTACAAGTCCTGGGCCAGGGAATGGGCCAGGATAAAACCAGAGGTAGATAGGATGCATAGAGTAAATAACCACTGGGGAAATAGACTTCTAAAAGATTTCAATCTATTCAAACTTAATGGAGAAAGGTGCACTTTGTGAAATTACACACTTTGCTTGACATTACCCCTTTACTATTACCACTATCTACTTTTTTAGTTGATATTATCATCCAAAAATGATATTATAAGTGATAAAAAAAATGAAAGAAGATGCAATCAAAATAATGCAATCCGGGATAAATGCCGCAGACCCTTTTTTGGCAATTAAGAAAAAACTGACATTGGAAGAAAATAACCTGCGGATAGGAGATTCGCTGAATCTAAATCTGTCGGATTATGAGAATATTTATCTGATTGGTGCAGGAAAAGCTTCTGTCAGGATGGCATTGGCTATAGAAGAAATTCTTGGTGACAAGCTAAAAACTGGCTATGTGACCACAAAATATGGACATTCTTCTAATTTAAAAAAAACTGAGATTACTGAAGCGGGGCATCCTCTCCCTGATAATAACGGAGTAATTGGAGCAAAGAAGATAGTCAGCCTTGCCCGTGCTGCAACGGAAAGAGACCTTGTTATAAGCCTTATCTCCGGTGGCGGGTCTGCATTGTTCTTACTTCCTGCAGATGGGCTCACCATTGAAGATGTGCAGCAGACTACAGCTATTCTTCTAAAATGCGGCTCCGACATAGAAGAAATGAACATTATAAGGAAGCATCTCTCCGGAGTTGCGGGAGGGAGGCTGGCAAAGATTGTTTTTCCTGCAGTTCTTGTTACTCTTATCCTGTCAGATGTGATAGGAGACCCACTGAATTTAATAGCATCAGGCCCAACGGTTCCGGATGATTCAACCTTTACGGATGCTCTTAAAATAATTGAGAAGTATTATCTTTTGAATAAGCTTCCTCCGGCTGTGATTGAGCACATTCGCAAGGGAGTGGATAATCCAAAGATGGAGGCTCCATCAGAGGAAGACCCTGTTTTCAAAAAATGCATAAACATAATAGTGGGCAACAATTTAACTGCGTTAAAGGGATGTCAGGAGGAAGCTAAGAGTCTGGGCTACAATACGCTCATACTTTCAAGCCTCATAAGTGGAGATACAAGAGAAGTTGCTATGATGCACGTTGCTATTGCTCGTGAGATTGCTAATAGCAATCTTCCAATTAAAAAGCCTGCCTGCGTAATATCGGGAGGGGAGACTACCGTTGTGATTCGCGGAGATGGCATTGGGGGAAGAAACCAGGAATTTGCTCTGGCCTCCGCTATAGAGATAAAAGACACTGATAATATTCTCATATTGAGTGCAGGGACCGATGGAACTGATGGCCCAACAGATGCCAACGGTGCCTGGGTAACAGGAAAAACATTTTCCAGTGGTAAAAAATTAGGGCTTGATACTATTCAATTTTTGAGAGATAATAACTCTTACAACTATTTTAAGAAAACAGGAAACTTAATCATTACCGGACCAACAGGCACAAATGTAGGTGACATACACCTGGTAATGGTGAAATAGGAGGAGATAGTTTATGCTTGAATTTATTAGAAAAAGAATGAAGATTGCTCTTATTATAATAATAGCGCTGACTGCTCCAGCTCTTATCTTCTTTTTGGGTGTGGGAGAAGATGTGCCCACTGAAATGCCAGGAATTGCTGCAACAGTTAACGGTGAAGAGATTAGCTTCAGAGAATTAGAATGGGTTTATCGGCAACTTGAAGATAGAGAGTTAGCACTGGAAAGACTAATTAATGAAGTAGTTCTCAATCAAGAGGCGAGAAGACAAAGAATAAGAGTAAGCAATGAGGAAGTGCGTCTTGAGATTGAAGCTCATCCAGCCTTCCAGAGAGAAGGGAAATTTGATTCTGAGCTCTACCGTTTGAGGGTAGCTGATACTGAAGCATTTGAGGATAACATTCGCCAGATGCTTGGGCGGCGAAAACTCATTGAAAAGGTAACCGCAGAGGTAGAGCTCACAGAAAAAGAACTTTGGGAAGAGTTCAGGCGGCGCAATGAAAGAATTGCCGTTGATTACATCATCTTTCGCACAGCAGATTATATAGAAAAAGTTGAGATTACTGATGCTGATATCAGCTCATACTTTGAGGAAAAAAGAGAAGATTTCTACATTCCGGAGAAAGCAATTATAGACTACATTACGATTAATCTTGATTTTGCTGCAGTTGAGGTAAGGGAAGAGGAAATTCTTCGTTATTATGAGGAAAATATTGACCGTTTTAAAATAGATAATGAAGCAACCCCGTTTGAGGAGGCAAGGTCAAGGATAGAAACCATCCTTCGCCAGGAAAGAGCGCAGTCCCTGGCAAGAAGGGAGGCAAGGAAACTCTCTCTGCAGCTCCTTACGGAAAATGATTGGGAGTTGATGGCTAGGGAGGGAAAGTTTGAGATTGAAACGACAGAGGTATTTTATGGGAGAGAACACATAGAAAAGATTGGCTGGGCACCGGAACTTTTGCAAGAAGTATTTCTTCTGGAGAAAGGAGAAGTAAGTGATTTCATTGAAGTGCCACGAGGCTATCTAATATTTATTTTGCGAGACAGGCAACCGAGACGCTTAGCATCATTTGAAGAAGTTAAAGAAAAAGTAACAAATGCGGTAGCTGAGAAAAAGGCACGAGAATTAGCAGCTAACTTTGCCAAAGCGCATTATGAAAGAATCAAAGAGAAGGGATGGGATGAGGTAATTATTGAAGAAGGTATTGAAGTAGAGAATACTGGCCCCTTCTCGAGAGGTGGGTTTATTATGGGAATTGGCTTCTCAGAGGAGTTTTCAGAGACCGCTTTTTCTCTTGCCAGGGAAGAGACAAGCAAGATAGTAGAAATTCCTGCAGGCTATGTTATCTTAAAAGGTGGAGAAATTGAAGCTGCTTCCAGGGAAAGGTTCACTGAAGAAAAAGATGCCCTTCGCGAATCTCTTCTCCTCTGGAGACAATGGGAAGCATATCGCAGATGGCTTGATGCTCTAAAAGAAGATGCTGAGATATGGATAGATCCCTGGTTGAAAGAGGGGTTGTAATGAGAGAGACGCTCTTAACACGACAAGGATGCAAGATGTTGAAGGAGGAGCTACATCGGCTTAAAACAGTTGAACGTAGAGAGCTATCACGACAGATAGCTGAAGCAAGGGCGCATGGAGACATAAGTGAGAATGCCGAGTACAGTGCAGCAAAAGAAAAGCAGCGCATATTAGAGAAAAAAATCGGCGATTTAGAAAAGAAGCTAAGCCGTGTCAGAATAATTGATGATGAAAAAATTGCCACTGACAAAGCCTATATTGGAGCTACTCTACTACTTAAAGACATAGAATCGGGAGAGGAATTACAGTATACTCTGGTTGGAGAAGATGAGTCCGACTTCTCACAAGGCAAAATCTCTATCACCTCGCCGGTTGGTCAGGGATTATTAGGATGTAAAGAAGGAGATAGGGCTGAGATTAAGGTTCCTGCCGGAATGTTAAGATACCGAATATTGAAAATATCAAGAAACTAAAAAGTGAGTGAAATGCAAATCATCAAAATAAACCCTGATGCTCCTGAACCTTTAAAGATAGAGATAGCAGCAAATGTTATCCGTAATGGCGGATTGGTGGCATTTCCCACTGAGACAGTCTATGGACTGGGAGCAGCAGCATTAGATGCAGTCGCGGCAAGGAAAATATTTAAGGTCAAGAGAAGACCATTTACTGACCCACTGATTGTCCATATTGCCTCTAAAGAAGATTATTTTTCTCTTGTTGATGAGATTTCTCCATTAGCCGAGCGATTTATGGAAAGATTCTGGCCAGGGCCACTTACCTTAATTGCTAAGAAATCCTCAATTGTGCCAGAGGTAGTTACGGCAGGACTGAATACCGTAGCAATCAGGATGCCTGCTCATAAAATTGCCCTTTCTTTGATTAAAGCGGTGGGAATGCCGGTTGCTGCCCCAAGCGCAAATCTCTTTGGGTGTCCCAGCCCTACAACAGCCCAGCATGTGAGCGATGACTTTACCAATAAGCTTGACCTCATTATTGATGGTGGTGCTACAATCATAGGAGTAGAATCAACGGTGCTTGACTTGACCACTATCCCCCCGCAAATCCTACGTCCAGGGGGGGTAACCCGGGAAGAAATAGAGGATACAATAGAAGGAAAAGTAACCTTGTTTTCTGCACAAAAAGATGATACTCTCTCAGGTAAAGCGAATACGGGTGATAAAGAAGTGTCGATGCCCTCGCCGGGGATGATGAATACTCACTATGCTCCTAAAGCAAAACTGATCCTTGTAGAGGGCGATTGCATCTCGGTGATGAGAAAAGTGCAAAAATTAGCTGATTCCTTCAGGCAACAAGGAAAAAAAGTTGTCATTATGGCTATGGACGAGAGCATCTCCAGCTATAACGGCTTCAATGTCAGAAGCTTTGGCAGACGAAATGACTTAAAATCCTGTGCTTATAGCCTATTTTCAGTCCTAAGAAGCATTGACAAAGAAGAAGCTGATATTATCATTGCTGAATCCGTGGTCTCAGATGGAATAGGGCTGGCTGTCGTGGATCGCCTCCGTAAAGCAGCCACCGCTATTTTTTAGAGGTCTCTGAAAAAAAATACCCAGAGACCTCTGATTACGCCGATTACAGGAAGATTACACTGATTGTCTCAACGATAAAAATCTGTGTAATCTGACCCGAAGGGTCATTCCGAGCGAAGAGAGGAACCTCAATGAGATTGCCTCGGCAAGTTCCCTCGCTGTTGCTCGGGACAAGCCTCGCAACGACGTCTGTGTAATCAGAGATTTCGGACTTTTTCAGAAATCTCTTTTAAGGCACTTACCTTGGAGAAAATAAAATTATGAAGAAGAAGGTTATGAATGTGAAGAAGAAAGTAAGGATTACGGATACAATACTTCGCGATGCTCACCAATCCCTGATGGCAACCAGAATGAGAACGCGGGATATGTTGCCTATATGTAAAAAATTGGACAAGGTAGGATTTTTCGCCATTGAAGCCTGGGGTGGGGCGACCTTTGATGTGCCAATGCGCTATTTAAATG
>CAZVBB010000058.1:0-6004 GCA_964625285.1 uncultured bacterium
CGTATATCCAGGCAAAAATTACTTCTTCTCATCGTGAGGAAGACAAAGACAAACATTTTTACTATATGGGCATTGAGTTTCTTGATGTACCTCCTGAGACGCGCTCCCTTATAAATGAATGGGTTAAAAAGATGCGGAATGCTGCCTCTCAAGAAATGTCTGAAGTAGAGAGTAGAGAGTAGAGAGTAGAGGACACTTATTAACTTGTTAACTTGGTAATTGGTAATTGGTAATTTTCCTTTCCTAAACAATTTGCAATTTACAATTTTCAATTTGCAATTTAAAATTTGCAATTTGCCCGAAGGGCATATTTTGGGGTATAAATGGGAATAAAATCAACCGATGCAATCCTTCGGGAGGGTGGGCTTATTTCAGAAGAGAAGATGCTTGCTGCCAGAAGAGAGGCAACAAGGCAAGGCATCTCCCTTATAGATGCCATTGTAAAGTTAAAAATAGCAAGTGAAGAAGAGCTTGCCAACACCCTCGCATCGGAGGACAACTTACCTTATGTGAGGATAAAGGACTACATTATAGACCCAAAGGTGATTGCTCTTGTCAATAAAGA
Source organism: uncultured bacterium (assembly GCA_964625285.1). Taxonomy (GTDB): domain Bacteria; phylum NPL-UPA2; class NPL-UPA2; order NPL-UPA2; family NPL-UPA2; genus NPL-UPA2. The sequence continues at coordinate 566 of CAZVBB010000058.1, forward strand.
CCTGGCAAGAAAATACACTCTTATTCCTCTCTTTCTCACTGGCAAAACGCTTACCATTGCCATGGCAGAGCCGGGAGATACAATTGCTATTGATGAGGTGGCTCGAGCCACTGATGGAGTTGGCATTGATATTGTAATAGCAACAAAGAGTGAAATTCATAAAGGGATAGATGAATACTATGAGAGAAAAGAAAGTATTCAAGGGTTGATCGATGCCATAAACCCGGAGAAAGTCCTTGAGCTTAAAGAGGGAGAAGAGCCCTCATCTGCTATAATAGAGCTTGTTGATTTAATCCTTGCCCAGGGAGTAAGGGAGCGCGCCTCTGACGTATTTGTAGAACCTGATGAGACTCGCATGGAAATCAGGTATCGGGTAGATGGTATAATATCTCAGGTTGCTACAGGTCCAATGGCTTTATTTCCTGCCATCGCATCCCGGATAAAGGTGATGTCTCTGCTTGATGTTGCCGAGAGAAGGCTTCCCCAGGATGGCAGACTCTCCTTTAAAAGTGCTAATAAAGATATAGATGTGAGAGTGAGTACTTTTCCCACCACCTTTGGCGAGAACATAGTAATGAGATTGCTTAAAAAGTCCACAACCTTCATGAAATTGGAAGAGCTTGGCTTCTCCCGTACAGCAGAAGAGAAAATTAATGCCCTTGTCAGTCGCCCCCATGGGATGATTCTTGTAACAGGACCCGTTGGCAGCGGAAAAACCACCACACTCTATACCATCCTCAATAAGTTAGCTGGTGTTACTAAAAATACTCTTACCATTGAGGACCCGGTTGAGTATAATTTACCATATACCAGGCAGTCTAATGTCAACAAAAAAATTGGGCATACATTCGCTGTTGCGCTACGCTCAATGCTGAGGCAGGCGCCTGATATAATTATGATAGGTGAGATGCGCGATAAAGAAACAGCAGAGTTAGCTGTAGAAGCTGCTCTTACCGGGCAGCTTGTCTTAACTACTCTTCATACTAACGATGCTCCATCTGCAATTACGAGGCTTATTGATATTGGAATAGAGCCCTATCTTGTCTCTTCTACTCTAATTGGAATAATATCCCAGCGGCTGGTGAGGAAAATATGTGAAAATTGCAAGGTCCAGACTGAAATACCGGCCTCAGTGCGGAAAAGGCTTGGGCTGAAAGAAGATGTCCAAACATACAAAGGAAAGGGGTGTTTCACCTGTAAAGAGACAGGATACAGGGGGCGCATCGGAGTATTTGAAGTGCTTACCATTAATAAGGAAATTGAGGAAGCCATCCTTTCGAGGGTAACATCAGCTAAAATGAGAAAAATAGCTATTGAGAGTGGGATGCATTCTCTAATGGAGGATGGGATTGAAAAACTAATCCAGGGTATTACCACGGCTGAGGAATTATTAAGGGTGACTGTAGAGGAACATGCCTAAATTTAAATATTTTTCCCGGGATTGGTTAGGTCAGGGCGCGGCAGGAGAAACAGAAGCTAGAGTACCCGAGGAAGTAATCTCTCAGCTCAAAAAGGAGGGATATTTTGCCATTTCTATAGAAGAGATACTTCCCCCAAGGACAATAAGGGGGTTCATAAGAAGTGGGCGGGTGAAACTCGCTGAGCTTATTGCTTACACCAGGCAACTAGCTACACTCATCAACGCCGGGCTACCCATTATCTCTGCCCTGGAGGGAATGGGGAAAGAGACTTCCAATCCAGAGCTCAAGCGCATCACTTTTGCAATAACAAAGAGTATTTCTGCAGGCAGTACACTGACAGAGAGTTTCCAGCAACACGCCTCGCATCTTTTCTCAGATGTGTATACAAATATGATAAATGTTGGTGAGGAGAGTGGGCAGTTACCGGAGATGCTTGGAAGAATTGCAACGATGATGGAGCATGACTTTAACACTCGGCTAAAGGTTAAGTCCGCCCTGCGTTATCCATCTATTGTGGTTACAGTTATGATTCTTGCCTTTATTATCCTAATAGGCTTTGTCATTCCTCGTTTCGTGGAGCTCTTTCACGACTTCGGAGTGGAACTTCCACTACCTACGAGAATTCTTATTGGCATTAATCACCTTGGTCAGCAGTACGGCCTCTTTGTGCTTGTGGTAATGGTAGCGGCGGTGTTCGGACTTAAGTTCTGGGGTAAAACAAGACGAGGAAAAATTCTTCTGGATAGGGTAAAGCTCCGACTTCCCGTCTTTGGTCAGATTTTCCTCACAGTTACACTTACAAGGCTCTGTCGCCTTTTTGGACTGCTCGTTGAAAGCGGCACTCCTATCATTCGCACCCTCACTTACTTAAAAGGTATTATGGACAACTCAATATTCTCTGACCTCATGGAGCGGACAAGGAAAGCAGTGGAGGGAGGGGAATCAATCTCATCGCAGTTTGAAACCTGTCCTTTTATGCCTCCTCTTGTCCCTCATATGATTGCTGTGGGAGAGAGGACGGGCAAATTAGAGGAGATGCTTCATCGCTTAGCTGACAACTACGACAATCAGTTAGATTACAAGCTAAAGACATTAACTACCTCTATTGAGCCACTGCTCATTCTCTTTATCGGAGGGGCGGTGGCATTTCTTGCTGTGGCTGTCTTTCTGCCAATGTGGGATATGGTGAGATTCATCAGATGAAATATAATCTTTCAGTAGATATAGATAAAAGAAGGATTACTCTCGTTAGGGTGGCACCCGGAGATAAGGATAAGCCGCCCATCGTAAGATGCACTGCCACCTATCCTATTCTACCAGATAGTTCTGATAATGAAATCTCACAGACAATAAAAGCTATTCTCAAAGAGAACAACATCAGAGAAAAAGAGGTTGTGATTATTGCTTCTGCTTCTGCAAGGAACAATAATGCATTTTTTGGAAAATTCTATCTCCCAGTTATGCCACCCAGCGAGATAAGGTCAGCGGTGATGTGGGAGGCGCGCTCCTCGATGCCATTTGACCCGAGAGCAGCAATATTTAAATATCAGATTGAAGAAAAAGCAAGAGACAGATATGGCGTTGAAAAAATTGTCATTTTCATTGAAGCCATCAAAATTGGTGAGGCAAGAAGGTTAACCGACATCGTCACAAAAGCAGGACTCATCCCCGTTGGCTTGCTTCATCCCATTTCTACCATAGCTTCGCTTCTCAAAAAGAGTAAATTAAGCGGCACTACCATTCTGCTTGACGTAGACAATACAGTCAGTCTTCTCATCTACAGAGATGGGAAATTTGAATTTGAAAAAAAGATTGACACTGGAGAAGATTCTCTTGACCGCACGCTCGCTAAAGCTGGAGTTGCCGAGGAAGAATTCTCCACACTGAAGAACGAATATGGGCTTCTTTCAGCTCAAGACCTATCCCGGCTTTCCCTTCTAGAGCTCCCTCTCGGAACTCAAGAGATACGCATTTTTGCTGATGAGTTAGCAGTTAAGATAAGAAGAGCATTAAAACAGTGGATAGAAGAGCAGGGAGAGGAAGTAGTGGAAAAAGTATACTTAATAGGTAGCCTTGCCCGCGTTAGGAACCTTGCTCCTTACCTTGCAACGAAGCTCAAGATTGATGTCCTAATAGGCGATGCTGACTCCCTCGGGATTGAACTATCTTATCCAGAGGGGATGGCGACACCCGACCTTTCTCTACTTGTCCCTGCCATTGGTGGCAGTTCAAAAGAGGAAATAAAAATGGGATTTCTTCCACCAGAGTTGAAGATTCAGAGAAAACTAGCTCAGGTGAAGACGGGAATAAGGATATCTCTTTCACTAATTTTAGTATCTATTCTGTTGCTATCTTTCTATGCTCATCTGCATGCCCTTACCCTCAGGAGAACCGTAGCTGCGCATAGAGCTGAGATTGCTGGGATTGGAGCTGGCAGGATAGAAGACGTTGCCCTTGAAGGAAAGAAAGAAGAGTTAACCCGGAAACTCACTCACTACCATTCAGTCGTCGGTTATTACCATCCGATATGGGCAAGCACTCTCAGGGAGCTCACCAATATTACCCCTGCCGGGATTTTATTTAGAGAGCTGAGGCTCGATGGGGCTGAGAACTCGCTCTTCATTAATGGAGTTGTTATTCAATTAGAAAGAGGCATTTCTCCCTATAAGGTGCTCGACCTCTTTATTGAGAGAATCACTCACTCTCCTTTTTTTATTGATGCATCTCTCGTAAGCAGTGATAACTACACTGGTCGTGATGCCCGCGGGATGTCCGCAAGAAGTTTTTCTCTCCGCGTTACCGTCCGTCCCCTTCCGACGGAGGTCTTCAGATGAGATATCTTAAAAAAGAATTACTGCTAATAGTTATTGTAATAGGAGTCGGGGCTGGGATGTGGTTCGCCATTTATATTCCGACAACTCAGGAGATAGAACGCTCAAGGGCTACCTTAGTTGAGCTTGAAAGAGAACTAGAGACTCTCCTTGCTGGAGCTCGGGAGGTGCCTTTGTTAGAGAAAGAAATAACCCGCTTAAGTGAGAGGGTTGAGCACTTGAGGATAGAAGAGCGTCTTACGAGAAGGTCTCCACTTTACATTATGAGTGCTCTCTCAGAGCTTGCAGCACAGGCTAAAGTAGAAATATCTCCCATCAGGATTGTGGAGGCTGCCCCAAACTGGTCCGGTTTTGAGATGACAATAAATGCTCCGTCACTCTCTTCTTTTGGCACCTACATTGAAAGCCTTTTTAATTCCCACTTGCTCCTGAATTTAAGAAGTGCTATAATCACACCAGGTCCCGAAGGCAGAGGTTTGAAAGTAGAACTCATTGTAGATGGATACACAGGAGATTGGTAACTGGTAATTGGTGATTGGTGATTGGAGAGCTTTTTGATGAATTTACCTCAAATTAAAAATAAAAGAGTTCTTCTTCTCGTTGGAGGAGGAGCGCTTCTCTTAATAATTATTCTTCTCCTTCCTCCCGGAGGAGGAAGGGAAGTTGAATTACCACCCGGATTTGAAAGAGCAGTCGCTCCTGAGAGAGAGCTTCCGGTGAAACCTGCACCAGTAGCGCCTGTAGCGGTGGTGGCAATAGAAAGGGTAGAAGCTCCTCTCCCTGAAGTTATTGAAGAGGCGCGTAAAAGGCATACATTAGGTTGGGGACGCGACCCATTCCTCATAGGGGAAGTAGTAGAGATGCAACTTAGACTTACAGCTATTCTCATGCCGAAAAGGATAGCTATTATAAATGGAGTGAAGGTGAGGATAGGGGACAAAACTGGTGAGTATGAGGTAGTAGATATTGCCGAAGGAGTGGTCACTCTCAAAAAAGAAGGCATTATTCATAGACTCCTTTTTTAAGAGAGCACCGGTTAGCCGTGCAAGCACGGCAACTACAATATTCTTGCGTAGTTGCCGACCTTGGTCGGCTATTCTAGCTACAAATTTAGTTCAAGCCAAGCAAGCTTGGCCACTACATTTACGTTAACAGGGTAAAATAGTTTATTGAAAATTGAAAATTGC
>CAZVBB010000059.1:0-5987 GCA_964625285.1 uncultured bacterium
ACCTCTAACCCCGTTAGAGATAGGTCGCCTTTGGTCCGCCTCAGGCGGATCAGACGCCTACCTGCTCCGTAGCTCGCCATATGCGATGGTATGAGGCGGCGCCTTATCTCTAACGGGGCTAATTCAAAAATAGGATAGATAATGAGAAAAACTAAAATCATTGCAACTATCGGCCCGGCCTCAAACAAACAAGCAACGATAGAGAAAATGGTGAAAGCCGGCATAAACGTCTGCAGATTAAATTTTTCTTTTGGAACACAGGAAGAACATTTCAAGACGATTTCTGCAATCCGAAAAGCCAGCAAAAAATTAAGCCTTCCAATTGCCATTATGCAAGATTTGCAGGGTCCTAAAATCAGAATAGGAAAACTTAAAACCACAATAACCGTTAAAAAAGGAGATAAGATTATTCTTTCGGGCAATATCAAACACAAAGAAAAATTCTATCTCCCTACCACTTATCCTCAAATCGCATCAGATACTAAAGCAGAGAAAATAATATTGATAGCAGATGGGAAAATAATTCTTAAGGTGTTAAGAACCGATAAATCCAAGAAAGAAGTGCACTGTAAAGTAATTGAAGGAGGCACTATCCTGACTGGAAAAGGAATCAATCTGCCATATACAAATATCTCCCTGCCTTCTATGACAGAAAAGGACATGAAGGACGCAATTTTTGGCGCAAAAGCCGGAGTTGATTATGTGTCTTTGTCTTTTGTCCGCAAAGCTCTCGATATCGTAAAACTCCGTAAATTGCTTAAAAAACATAACTCAAGCGCCGCTATTATTTCTAAAATAGAAAAACCGGAGGCAGTTGACAATATTGATGCCATTATAGAAGAAACAGATGGTATAATGATTGCCCGGGGTGACTTGGCTGATGAGGTTTCTTTTGCAAAAGTTCCTTTGATACAAAAGGAAATAATCAGAAAAGCAAATAAAAAAGGCAAATTTACCATTATTGCTACGGAAATGCTATCTTCAATGACAGCTAATACTCTACCGACACGAGCTGAGGTTAGCGATGTTGCCAATGGAGTGCTTGACGGAACTGATCTTATTATGCTGTCCAACGAAACCGCTATGGGAAAATACCCGGTAGAATCGGTAAGAACAATGGCAAAAATTGCAGAAGAGACTGAATCAACATTTACCGGCAGGGATTTTTTTGCTGAACTTGAACTGCCAGAAGTGCACAATTTAATTGAGGCATTATGCTATTCTGCAACATCTCTATCCTATGACCTAAGCAATGAGGGCATAGCCGTTTTTACTGAAACAGGCCTTACCGCAAAAATATTATCTAAATTCAGACCTGAGGCTACAATTTTTGCAGTTACCTATAAAGAAGACATATACCAAAAAATGGCTCTTTATAATAATGTTTATCCGATATTACTTGCTAAAGAAGATTTTTGGGCAAGAGATGTAATGCAGCGCACCATCCCCGCATTAGAAGAAAAACTTCATAAAAAACATCTAATTAACAAAGGCCGGAAATTTATAGTTCTTACCGGTGAATACATAGACGGGAAGTGGACAAACATAAATACTCTCAAAATTAAAACCTTTGGCGTATAATCAAGAGCGCCACCTTTGTCGATTATATAAGAAAAAGGGGGAGAAAGTGTTACCTATGTCCCCGGTTGCACAGTGGGGGGGGAAATGGACTGAATACTGGTGCTCTGGTGACTGGTGCCCTGGTGCACTTCTTAAGAAGGAGGAAATGATGGGAAAGAAAGCAAAGATTACTGCTGGTGAGATAGTGATGGAGATGGAGTTTAACGATTCCGAGACTGCCCTTGCTGTCTGGGATGTACTGCCAATTAAGGCTCGTGGAAATACATGGGGAGATGAGATTTATTTCTCCATCCCTGTAGTGTGCGAATTAGAGAATCCGAAAGAGGTGGTTGCATTGGGAGATATTGGCTACTGGCCTTCAGGAAACGCCTTTTGTATTTTCTTCGGCAAAACTCCAGCAAGCCGGGGAGATGAGATTCGCCCTGCCAGCGCCGTGAACATAATTGGAAAACTGCTCGGCAACCCCAAAGAGTTCAAAAAGGTTAAATCAGGAAGCGAGATAATTATTGAACGGTTGTAGAGATTACTGAAAAAGTCAGAAATCTCTGATTACACAGATAAAATATGGATTACACAGATTTTTTGAGGTCTCTGGGTATTTTTTCAGAGACCTCTTGTAAGAGACTTAAAGAAAATGTTAACCCCGTTAATTCACAGCAGAGGAGATAAGGTCCGCCTTAGGCGGATAACTGAAGTTCGTCGTAATTTTCAGGAGTATGAATTAACGGGGCTAAAGAAGAAACCAATTATTGGCATTACGATGGGGGACCCGGCAGGAGTTGGACCAGAAATTATTGCAAAAGCCCTGTCAGAGAAAAACCTCTATTCCACTTGCATCCCGATTGTCATCGGCAATGCCGAAATTATGGCGAAGGCAGTTGCTCTCATCAAAAGTACAGACAGGCTCTCTCTCAACCCCCTTGCCAGCGTCGCTGACCTCGCAAACAAACATGGAGTAATAAATATTCTCAATCTTCGCAACATAGACGCCAATTCTGTCATTTATGGCAAAATAAGCTCAGATTGTGGTCAAGCGGCGATAGACTATATCAAAAAAGCAGTTGCCTTAGCCCTGTCAGGAGAGATTCAAGCAATGGTTACCTGCCCCATCCATAAGGAAGCAATAAATAAAGCTGGGTGCAGCTATCCTGGCCATACTGAACTTATTGCAAGTCTCACGAAAACAAAGGAATATGCAATGATGCTTGTAGATCACGACCTCAAAGTTGTCCATGTTTCATTACATCTCCCTCTCAGTGAGGCACAGCGGCAGATAAAAAAAGAAAGGATATTGACGGTTATCAAATTAGGGAATGAATTATTAGTCAAAATTGGCGTAAAGCAACCGCGAATTGCCGTTGCAGGGTTTAACCCCCATGCAGGCGAGGGTGGCCTCTTTGGTAAGGAGGAAGAAAAAGAGATAATCCCTGCCATCCTCTCTGCAAAGAAAGAAGGAATTAATGTAGATGGCCCCATTGCGCCGGATACTATTTTCTCAAAAGTAAGAGGAGGAGAGTATGATCTGGCAGTAGCGATGTATCATGACCAGGGGCATATTGCAGTAAAAGCCGTGGGGTTCAGCTATGACCAAAAAAGCTACTCCTGGACATCAATAAGCGGGGTCAATATTACCCTCGGATTGCCAATTATCAGAACCTCTGTTGCTCATGGCGTCGCCTTCGACCAGGCAGGAAAAGGAAGCGCCAATCCGCAAAGCCTCAAGCAGGCAATCAGGTTCGCTGTGGAGCTGGCAAGAAATAAATGAAGTATGGCATAATTGCGGACATACATTCTAACTTAGAGGCACTCAATGCAGTGAAAAAGGTGCTCTCAAAAGAAAACATTGATGAACTCATTTGCTCTGGAGATATTGTTGGCTATAATGCTGACCCTGTGGCTTGCGTGGACTTTATCAAAGAAAATAAAGTTATCAGCATTAAAGGAAATCATGATCGTCTAGCATCAGGTGGGGATAGCGGCTTTAATTTCAACGAAGTTGCCCATCACGCAGCACTCTGGTCAAGAGAAAGACTGGATAGTACCCGAAAATCATTCCTTGAGTCGCTTCCCGATGAAAGGCTTATTCATAAGGATATTCTCATTGTTCATGGTTCTCCACGAGATAGAGACGAATATATTTTTTCATTGACAGAAGCACAGGAAAATATCAAATACATTGAAGCGAATTACCCGGAGGTAAGTATCATTTTCTTTAGCCACACTCATATTCCGGCATTCTTCACAAAAGAGAAAGCAGAGACATCGTTTGAGAAAACCAGGACGATAAAATTGGACAAGAAAGAAACTTTCCTTATCAACCCTGGTTCCATAGGACAGCCGAGAGACGGATGTCCCTATGCTTCATTTGCCATTTTCGATTCAGAAAAAATGGAGCTTAAGATAATGCGGGTCAAATATGATATTGAGGTAGCGCAAAGAAAAATTATTCAAGCTGGACTCAACCAAAAATTGGCAATGCGCCTTGCCTTTGGAATTTAAGTAACTACTCAGGAAAACGCATAAAAACTTGGAAAAAGCTCTCAAATGTGATAGAATTTATTTTTGCAGATAAGAATTTCCCTTAAGAGAGAGGTGAAAATATGAAGGTCGATGAAGGTATGTGGAAACTTCTCCAAAAGCATTTGGGTTACACTGACGAAGAAATGGAGAAATTCAGAGAAAATCCGAGAAATGAAGATATTCTTTCCAAGGATCCCGCATTGAGGAACAAGACAATCGTTGTAAAGGTGGTAGAATCACACGGGTGTAATAGTCAGCATAAGGTAGGTGATAAGTTCTATTTTGATGGGGCAGGTAATCTTATTACCAAACTTTGTCCGAAGAGAGTCTGTATCTACGCTTTGAGTTCAGTGGTAGCGTTAATTTCCACATCAAGGGAGCTATTCTATGCAGGGGTTGATCCTAATGAGATGCGATTTAAAATAGCTGGCTGCTCCGATGTAGGGGTACAATGTGGCGGCTGGGGTCATATCGTCATGGAGCTCAAAGTAGAAGATCGTATGTAATCTGACCCGAAGGAGCATTCCGAGCCCTTCACTCTCCTGTCATTCTGAGCCGAAGGCGAAGAATCTCATGCTCAGGGCAGGCTCTGCGACTGAAGAATCTTACTCAACGACGTCTATGTAATCAGGTATAACGAATGTTATACCAGGAGGTAACAATGCTAAAATTAGCTGAAATAATTCGGGAAGGTTTGAAAGCAAAGTTGACTCACCCCAAGAAAACAGTAAAAAATACAAGTCCCGTGGAGACATTCCAGAGTAAGATAGCCACGCCCACACCCGAGCTTAAAATCGGGAAAGAGCCAACACCTCCATCTCTACCCTTAGAAACCCTTGCAGAAGAGAAACTTGGAGCAGGCTTTTCTATAATTGACTCAATATCTAAAGAAATAGAAAATGCAGAAATAAATATAGATGAAGCAGGGTGCCTCTACAACATCGGCAACATAGCTTCAGTTGATTTTAAGTCTATGGAGAAATCCAGCACAGTTATGGCTACCAGTAAAGTTAAAGGGGCGATAAAAGAGGCTCTTCTGAAGAAATATAAGATAACACCAGAAGAGCTGGATAAGGAAATAAGTAAACACGATAAAAAAATTAAATCTCTTGCCACTCGCTGCTATATTCATGTCCTGAGGCAGAGAATGTGATAAATTTTAGAATTTTAACCCAAGCTTGACAGTTGATCTGTAGGGGTTCGATTTATCGAACCTGTTCTCGTCCGGGCGGATAAATTGAGCTGAGGCGCAGATTTAAATTTTGATATTTAATTTATCAGTACACTGGTGACTGATGTACTGGTAACCTTTTTATGACTTTTTCATTTTGCCCGAAGGGCATAGCATGGGGCTGTGGTGCAGTTGGGAGCACGTCTGACTGGCAGTCAGGAGGTCGCGGGTTCGACTCCCGCCAGCTCCATTTATGTATTAAATATGCATTTTATGAGATTTCTAAAAAAGTCAGAAATCTCTGATTACACAGATAAGATATGGATTACACAGAATTTTTTATCGTTGATACAATCGGTGTAATCTGACCCGAAGGTCATTCCGAGCCCTTCACTTCTTGTCATTCTGAGGGAGCCGAAGCTCTGAGCGTAGCGAAGAGTCTGCGACTGAAGAATCTCGCTCAGGATAAACTCCGCGAGGAATCTCAATGAGATTGCTTCGGCAAGTTCCCTCGCTGTCGCTCGGAACAAGCCTCGCAACGACGTCGGCGTAATCAGAGGCCTCTGGGTATTTTTCAGAGACCTCTTTATTAGATGTTATGAAACGATTATACCGATTTCCAAGCGGAGTGAGAAGATCTCTTTAGAGAGAAGCTAATTCCAATGATAAAGACTAAATTGTTTTACGGTTTTTCCAAAATAATCATTGGCTCTGT
>CAZVBB010000060.1:0-5897 GCA_964625285.1 uncultured bacterium
TGGGCAGAGGAGAGATAAAGCGATACGGGGTTTTCGCCCCCGAAGCAGAAGGAGCTATTAATACAGACACTTTCTTGCAGGCATTATCCCGCAGAGGGATAAAGGTGGAAAGCCGGGAAGAGAAATTGTAATGGGTAAGGCATCTTCTGTGTTTGAGGTAGCGACCTTGTTCAAATCAAGTTTTGGTATTTTGCGGCAGGTTATAGAAGAAAGAGCCGCTGGAGGTATGAAATGACGAAGCCTTCCGAACACATCCGAAAACTGGCGGTGGAGATTGGTCCCCGGCCACCAACATCATCTCAGGAACGGGCTGCGGCTGACTACGGCGCTAAATTCCTACGTAGCCTGGGGCTGGAAGTAAAGCTCCAACATTTCCGCGCGCCCAGCACATGGACATGGTTTAACTTTCTCGGCTATCTACTGGCTCTCTTGGGAGTGCTTCTATACCTCGTCTGGCCACCATTGGGCTTTGCGTTAGTGGTCGTGGCAGCCGTGGCAGCCATCGCCGAGAACGATAACCGCCCCTTCCTCTCCCGTCTGATGCCTAAACGTGAGAGCCGAAACGTGATCGGCGTATTGCGTCCTCAGGGTGAAGTTAAATGGCGGGTGGTTTGTCTAGCTCACCTGGATACTGCCCGCAGTGATGCAGCGCATCACCCGAATAAGGTGGCTAGCTTCCGGACGACGTACCTGCTAAGCGTGTGGGTGCTTATAGCCTTGGCTGCGCTGTACTTGGTCGGCACAGTGGTATATTTTATTCCCGAACTAAGCATCCCTTGGCGGCTGGAATGGTGGCTGTCGCTACCGCTGGGACTGGTGCTGATTTATATTGAGACGCTGCTTATCCAGCGGGAGCGGACAGGAGAGTTTGTTGCCGGGGCTAATGACAACGCATCAGGCGTAGCCTGTACGCTCGCCGTCGCCGAGCACTTTACTGCCTATCCATTGCAACATACCGAGCTGTGGACAGTGCTTACCGGCTGTGAGGAAGTGGCGGCTAACGGGGCAGTTGAGTTCTTGAGAGCTCATCGTGCCCAACTGGGTGATGCTTTTGTCCTATGCCCCGATAACTGCGGCGCCGGACAGGCCATCTACGCCGTGGTTGAAGGAATGTTCCTTGCCCACCGCGCCGGGCCAATGCTGGTGCGCCTGGCAGAAGAGGTAGCTGCCGAACATCCGAATCTGGCGATTCGCCCTGCCCCCTATCGCGCCGGTTACACCGACGGCAGCGCCGCACTGGTGCGTGGCTACCAGGCGCTATCAATGCTGGGTGTAGATGAGCGGGGAGTGCTGCCCAACTGGCACTGGGCTACAGATACCTTCGAGAACATAGATGAAAACACCGTGAACACAGTCACCGAGTTCCTGCGCCTGATGATAGAGAAGATTGATGGCTTGCCAAAACTGAAGTAATCCTTTTTTTACTTATTAAGATTTTTTAGTAGCGGTGGAAGGAGTTTTTTTAGCAGACTTCTCATTTTTTAAATGGATATTTAAGGAATACGAGAAGCCCGATGAAAGTTATAACTCCTGCTATTGGCCCAATCAGTATGATCCCGAGCGGTTCTTCTGCGGTTTTACCAAAATGATGTAGAAGCTGGGTAAGAATAAATACAGAAACGCCAATTGCCGTCTTGGTTATTAATCCCTGCGCACCAAAATAGATTGCTTCTCTTCTAAATCCTGTTAATGTTTCATCATGGTCAATTATGTCAGAAAGTATTGCATTTGGTAAAACCAATAGCCCGGAAAGTGGTATTCCAAGTATGGCGAAAAGAAATACCCCATAAGAAAATGGTGAAAATGGCAGTTTTCCAATAGTTGACAGGAGGAAGAGAAAAATGACAAAAAACCCGAGAGTAGCTAAAAATACCGCTCGTTTGCCAAACTTCTTTGCAGAATAATTAACTAAAGGAAAGAATAAAGCTGCCACTACCGTCATTATTCCCAATGCATACCCTGCCCATTCTACAGGTGCGTCCATCAAAACCGTTGTTACAAAAGGAACAACGCTCATTACCATACCAAATCCTAAAAAGAAAAGACCATTTGCCAGGATATAATAAAGAAATGGTTTGTTCCGGAAGCACTGCTTTAACGCTTTGATAGGTGGCAAGGATACTTCCTTTGAAGGAGACCAGGAAGTTTCCTTGATAAATATTACAGGGAAGCAGAAACTAATGAAAGTAATAACTCCCATAACAGTAGCCATTACTCTGAATCCAAACTGTCCTATTAGATAACCTGAGCCAAGAAAGGCAATGAAAAGCCCTAAAATACCAAAAAGAGCCAAATAGGTTGCCAGGTTTATCCGCTGGTGGTGGGTGGAAGTAATTTCAGGGAGAAGTGCTAAATGTGGAGCAGCTACAACCGTAAAGAAAACCCAGAAAAAACCCATCACTACCGCTAAATACAGAACATTAATTACCGATGTAGCGGCAACGGGGGGATAAAAAAGAAGAATCCAGGATATAACCAAAAATGGGGTACCCAGGGCAATAAACGGAATTCTTCTCCCAAAACGGCTTTTAGATTTATCGCTAAAATACCCTACAAGGGGGTCGGCAATGGCATCTATGACCCTGCCAAATAGCATTACCAATCCAACAGCCGCAACAGGAGCATAAATCATTCCTTTTCCTTCTGGTGGGGCATAGAAGAAGACAACCCACATAGGTATTAGCTGACCAACGAGCATTGTACCTATGTTGCCACTGCTATAAGCCAGACTCTTGAATAAACCTAAGTTCTTTTCTTTATTCATTTTTGCTTCTGCCTTTTTGTTTATTACAGGATTTGTTTTCAGGGTCCCCTGTTTAGATATAGGCAAATAAGGTCAGAGTGATTTTTACACTTTGATTTTTGCATTAAACCCTTATTTAGTTTACAGAGCACCATATAACTGTATCATACTACCAATGTTTATTTTTTTCAAGGAGAATCACTCTAACCTCTTTTCTTTAACGAGGTAAAGCGTCTTTGACAATGTTCTACTTTATTAGTATAATTAGGGAGGCTAAATAGTTACTAAGTAAGTAAAATAATTACAAGGCAGGTGTAGTATGAAAGGAATTATTTCAACGGTAGAGCTTTTTTCACAGGATGAGATCCAGATGATCCATGCCGCAGTGCTTAGATTGCTTGAAAAAACGGGATTATCCATGCCCAATGAGGAGTGCCTGAGACGATGTGAAAAGGTCGGCGCTAAGGTTGACTATGTTTCAGAAATTCTTCGCATTCCTGCTCCGGTGATGGAGGAATATATCGCCATATTGCGCGAGGAAGGCGCTTCAAAGACTTCCATGTACCGCCTGAAGCTCACAGGACACATTTCCACCCAGGTATTTGTCATCGACTATAAAACCAAAACCAAAAGACTGGGCACAAGCGATGATATCATGAAGGGCATCGCTCTTGTCCGCCATCTTAAGAATATTCCATCCAGCGACGCCGTCGTCATTCCATCCGATGTACCAAGCAAGATCAGCGATCTCCATTCCTATCATAGAATCTATAAGTATTCGGAAAAGGATGGCGGCACTTATGTCATAAACCCCGAGGCCGCTCCTTATATCATGGATATGGCCGAGGCGGTGGGGAGAAAAACCGGCTATCTTCTCGAGACAGTCTCCCCGCTGAGGTTCCGGCCCGAAGCGCTGAAGATGGGACTTATGTTCGCAGACCGTGGTCATTATCTCGGCATAGCGCCGATGGTTATGGGTGGTTCCACCGGTCCTATGACCATTGCTGGAACCCTTACCTTGAGTACTGCCGAGGTCCTGGCTAGCCTCTTCGTAGTGTGGGCTCTTACAGGCAAGCCCCCCGTATTTTTTACCCATGGCAGCCATACCGCGGATCCAAGAACCATGCTTTGCTCCTTTGGCTCTCCGAATCAGGCGCTGATCGGAGTGGGGGGAGCGCAAATGGCTAAGTTTTACGGTTACGGTGTTTTTTCAGGCTCTAATTCGGCTCTTAGCGACTCCCTTATGCCAGATTTCCAGTGCGGCTTCGAAAAATCTCTCAGTGCTATTTTCTCGCTGTTAGCGGGTTCTTTCAGCATTGGCTGCCAGGGCATCGTGGGCGCCGATCAGGGATTCAGCTTTGAACAGCTTGTCATAGATAATGAGTGGATTGATGCATACAACTATGTGCTTGATGGCGCTGAAGTCAGCGCGGAGACTATTGCCGAGGAAATAATTGAGAAGGTTGGAATAGGAGGAAACTTTCTCTCCGAGCTGCATACCGTCCGGCATCTTTCGGACAGCTGGTGGCGAAGCCGCTTGTTTGACCGTTTTTCATTTGAAAACTATATGAGGGACGGAGGGCGTGAACTGCTTGACAAGGCGTCCCGACTTGTGGAGGAGTACACTGCCGGTTACAAGGATCAACCGCCGATTCTCGAACCGGCAAAAGTAGAGGAACTCGACCGTATTTATCAGGCAGGAATTAAGCAGATACTAGGATAATCAATTTCATATTAATAAGGATACCTCATGAATTATAAAGAACGAAACCTTCGCTCAAAACGAATATGGGATTCTTATTTCGCTGGCGACCCTATCTGCGTTCCTCTTACGATATACGCAGACGCGCGAACCTGGATGGCGGAGCCTTCCGAAAACACGAGAGGCTTGACCTTATCCGAATACCTCATGGATCAGGATATGATGATGATCGCACAGGTGCGTGCCAGAGAATGGATGAGACGCACGATTCTCAGCGACGATATTTTTGTCCCCGAAGAGGGGTGGCCTCTCATTGTGGATTTTCAAAATTATGCCGAAGCGGCTTGGTTTGGTGCGGAGGTTCTATTTAAGGATGAGCCGGTGGTGATGCCCTTGTTGAAAGACGATAACAAATATGCTTTTTTGGAGCTTCTGCCGCCTACGATGGAAAATTCTCTCGGGCAGGAGGTTTTAAGCTATTACGAGCACTTTCGCAATGCCAGGGGAACCTTTGTTTATGAGGGATTGTCCATTGGGAGCGTCTCTCTTCCATTTAACATAACAGGGACAGACGGCCCGTTTACGGTAAGTTGTCAACTTCGGGGCGCAGAAGGCTTTATCGTCGATATGATTGAGGAGCCGGAATTTGCCTGCGCTTTGCTGGACTATGTGATAGACGCCACCATAGCTAGAATAAAGTGGGTACGGGAATACCTGGGCGTCCCCTTAAAAAGCCCGGAACAAAGTTTTGCCGATGATTCCATCGTGCTGCTTTCTCCTTCCATGTATAAAAAATTCATACTTCCACGCCATAAACGCATGTTTGATGAGCTTGGGACAGAAGAAGGAAAGCGGGGGATGCATCTTTGCGGCGATGCACAACGTTTTTTCCCAATCCTTCAAAAAGAGCTTGGCATCATGGGCTTTGATACTGGCTTTCCTATTGACTTCGGAAGGTTGTATGACGAGCTTTCTCCCGGTACGGCGGTTTATGGGGGTCCTCATATCGGGCTTATGCTACTGGGGACGGAGTGTGAAGTGTATAACGAAGCAGTTCGTATCCTCAGAAGCGGTGTGATGGAGAAAAGCCGCTGCTTTGTCCTGCGTGAAGGTAATGGTCTTGCGCCGGGAACCCCGTTAAAAAACGTTAACGCTCTTTACAGGGCACGGGAAGATGCTGGATACTATGGCAAAAACCTTATCTCACTTTGATAGGATGATATAAAAGCAGTTCTGGTCGAGCTTTCTCTACTCCCTTTGTCCTATATTGCTGAGATTTGTTTGAACCCACAGATTAATGTCGGTGCGGGTGACAACTTTAATGCTGGAGCTGCGATTGGCATGATGATGGATCTTTCTGCTTCAGATATACTTGGGTTTGCGACTGAAGCAGCTAGATATTACATTGAAAATGGGAAAAGTTATAATTTAGGGTAGGAAAATGTATGAAAA
>CAZVBB010000061.1:0-5882 GCA_964625285.1 uncultured bacterium
AGCTGAGACAAAGATATTCGGATATAGCTTTACTCCGCAATGAAAAATTTTTTCAAGTTTTTGATTTTGATGAGGGAAAACCATTTGAGCCGGACTTCATAATGATTTTAAAGAAAAGGAATAAAGTTATCAGTATCTACCAGATTTTTATTGAACCAAAAGGAGATCAATTTAAAGACAGTCAAGGTAAGTTTGAAAGTTCTAAAGAGGGATGGAAGCAAGAATTTTTACTTGAGATGGAAGAAAAAGCAGACACCGATTTAAAATTAGAAGATAAACACTTTAAGTTAGTGGGATTGCCTTTTTACAACGAAAAATTGAAAAAAGAATTTGAAGAAGCTTTAGAAAATAAAATTTTAAAATAAGCAAAAAGTTGAAGAATTAATTGAGAAAGAAAACCAATCAATTTTAGACAAAGTATTTACCCTGAATAGTAGAGTGAAGTTCACTACGGGGCAAGAAAGAGAATTAGTAAAATAAATTTATGAAACCTAAAGCAAAAGTATATATTGATGGGGCGAAAGAAATTAGGGACGTTTCTGAATTTTTGGTAAGCAATTTTAGGTATAGAACCTGGCGAATTTAAACAATTTAAATAATCAAAATTTAGGCCGAAGTTGAGGGAAGTTTAATTTTAGTTACCCGAGTATTAACGAAGTGTGGAGAAGGAGATTTACCTTTTTTGGCTAAGGTTAGATATTTTTAACTATGAAAAGAGAGCAAGGTTTAGGTGTATTAAAAGAAAATATTTCCAATCAAAATTTGATTAAGCATTGCTTAGCAGTTGAAGCAGTAATGCGGGCTTTGGCTCGGAACTTTGGCCAGGACGAGGAAAAATGGGGCTTAACTGGATTATTACATGATATTGATTATGAAAAAATAAAAGGTGATCATTCTCGTCATTCTCTGGTCGGAGCAAAAATGCTTGAAGATTTAGGAATAGAAAAAGATATCTACCAGGCAGTAAAAGTCCATAATGAAGCTCATGGAATTTTACCAGAAACATTATTAGAGAAATCTCTTTTTGTAACTGACCCTTTAACTGGTTTGATTGTAGCAGCTACCTTAGTTTTGCCCTCAAAAAAGTTGGTTGATTTATCAGCGGAAAATGTTTTAAATCGCTTTAAAGAAAAAGCTTTTGCCCGAGGAGTTAATCGGGAGATTATTAAAAAATCTGAGGAACATCTAAATTTGAGTTTGGCGGAATTTGTCAAAATTGGCCTTAAAGCAATGCAGGGAATAGGGGACCAATTAGGGCTTTAAAATATGTGCTTTTCAATAACCAAAAAATTATTTACATTAATGATAGCCAAGGTCGCTGAGTTTTTTTTAGTCTATGCAAAAAATTCGAGTATCCTTAAAGAAAAAAGAGCATTTAATACAATTCCACTTGGCGAAATGAGAGTTGGTGTTTATTCCAATCCTGATAATGATCCGCGTGGACCGTGGAGTACTATAAAGTAAAATTATCTCCTATTCCCGAAGCAATCTTGCGGGTGTATAGAAAAGTTTTTAAGTGAAACTATGCAACTAAAAATTTACCAAGAAAACGCAATAGATAGCTAATCGTAGACAAATTAGAAGTTGTCTATGGTTTATTATATAGTTAATCGTAGATTTAAAAATTATGTTAGTTTTTATTGATGAATCTGGCGACACCGGATTAAAAATAGAAAAAGGATCTAGTAAATATTTTGTGATTGTTTTGGTCTCTTTTGAAGAAAATGAGGAGGCGATTGCTTGTGACCAAAGAATTAAACTTTTAAAGAGAGAATTAAAGATGCCCGAAGGCTTTGAATTTAAGTTTAGTAAATTACGCAAGGAACAAAGAATAAAATTTTTTGAGTCTGTTTTACCGTATTCTTTTTTCTATTTCGGTATTGTTATTAACATTGCTGTCCAAATTAGGAAAACGCGAGCTCTAACTGTAATGAATCTGAAGGAACATTGCTACGCTCATGAAAAGGTGCATTCAGCCAATCCCAGAGATCTCTTCTTGAAAAAAGATTGGTTGGTAATATGCAACAAAGGGTATAAAGCGACCAACCAAACCTTGATTTGAATTTCAAATAGCTAAGGAGCAAATAGGCTATCAAAGCAACCCATAATTGGGACAGCAGGGCGTTCTTGGAAGTTCCCACAAAACTTTTAACCTTGAGTTGCTGCTTAATACATTTGAAGAATAGCTCAATCTGCCACGCTCTTTGTAAATCCGGGCTATTGTTTTAGCTGACCAGGTAAAATTGTTGGTAAGAAGAACAATAATTTTGCCCGTTTCCGGATCTTTGGAACGAATGCGCCGTAGTTTGTTTAGGAACTTCTGCTTAGAATAGAACCCTTTAAGTTCTATAATCTGGTCAGAATAGATATTCTTTAAGTGTGTGGTCTTTCTTCGTTCTATGACTTTGTAATAGGCATTCTTCTTAAGCCTGGTGACAAAATATATACCTTTATCGTCGAGAGCTTTGTACCACTTAAGGTCATTATATGCTCTGTCAAAGATAGCAACATCGCCTTTTTCTAAGGGTATAGATGGGGCAACTTTTTGTTCATGGACTTTGCCTGTAGTGATAACTGCAAAGGTGGGAAGATAACCTGAATGGTTGAGTTTAACATGTAGCTTAACCGCTCCTTTGGTGGTGCGGAATTTAGCCCAGTCATACAGCGATAGACATAAATTGATAACTGTTGCATCCAAGCTGTAAAGTGGGTTCTTAAAGCGGAACTTATGTTTGGGAGCCAGTGGTTGACATTTGGACAGCATCCAGGAAAAGGTTTTTTTTAAAAGCTCATGCGAGCGATGTTCATTGGCATAAGATAGGGTTGATCTATGGATTGGTTTAACCCCCAAATGGTATAAACTCTTTGCCTGTGTGGCAAGACCAGCTTCAATGCCTCTTAAAGAATCTTGGCCTGAGAGCTGGCCAAAGAGCATTGAGACAAAATGGTTCCAAGAGCTAAAACCTCTTGCATGATATTCGGTTTTAGTCTCTGTTACAGCTTTTTGAAATTCAAATCTCGGAAACAGTTGTAACATTTGTCCTAATAGTGTATGATGGTGCATAGCCTAATCCTCCTTATTTTACCGGACGGTATGGGTTATGGTTTGCTACCATCCCATTATAAGGAAAAGATTAGGCTTTTTCAATTCTTAATTTGGACACGCATGATTAAAAATATAAGCAAAGTCGCATTACCACTAAAAAATAATAAAAAATTTTTCATTTTCATAAGTTAGTCTTTTATTCGAGTTGCTCTGCTTAATTTAAGGATTTCTGCTTGTTTAGGGGCAGCGTCTCTCATAAGAAATCTAATGATATTGTCTTTGTCTGAGTCACTGATGTTTTTGAATTCAACGCCACTCATATATTTAACTTCATCCTTTGATATTTTTAATGAGGTAGATCTTTTGACTTCGCCCAATGCATTAATACAAATTCTATTTGGCAGAGAAATTTGAAGTTTCAAAATCTGGCCAACTGCCATTTGAGCGTCCGTAGTTATAGAACACCCACAGGATGAAATATTTCTTGCAAAACCAGAGCCTTCATATTTCTCGTCGCTGGTCTCAGGTGCACTATACAACACGGTGACATCAAATTTGCCATCAAAGCGGTATAGTTTTCTGTAATCTTTCTTTTTCAACGCAATTATAACCACCGGGATAGTTAACGTAATGTAAAATGCCATCCAGAAAATGCTTGCCACATAAGCCCAGAGATAACCGTCCTGCACATAGCCAGAGGCAATATAAAAGATTCCCTTCACAATGGCAATAAAACCTAGTATAGTTATGATTATTTGCACTATCACCTCATTTATGTTTCTCTTTGTTTCACTACCTTTAGGCGTAACTACATATTTCTCTTTTCCGAAAAGTCCTTTAATAACAGATTTCATCTGGTTGACAAGCTTAATTAGGTTATACTGCTCTGTCTTAATCATACCTCTAAATCCACCCATCGTCAGACTCATGCCATAAATACTCACAAAGAAATAGGGGATGAAATATTTTATGAAGGTTGCTGGATCGGTAAGTATAGGCAGGATTCCTGTAGTTAATATTATAATAGGCGTCAGCAAGTAGATTAGTTTCTGGAATCCATCAAAATAGGTATACATAGAAGCGAAATAGCAAAGCCTCTGCGGTATTGTTAATCCCTTCATGGTTAGAGGATTATCTATTTTCCAAACCTGCATCGCACCTGCACCCCACCTTAGTCTCTGAATAGCAAAACCAGTCAAAGTACTCGGGGCAACACCCCTTGCCATGGTCTTATTGTAATATACTGAGCGCCAGCCCCTTGCTTGTAATCTGAGGGCAGTATGTATATCCTCTGTTATTGATTCTACTGCAAACCCTCCTATTTTCTCTAATGCCTTTCTCCTTATCATAGTTGTACTGCCACAATAAAATGCAGCATTCCAATAGTCCTTTCCTGGCTGTATCACAGAATAAAAGAATTCCTGTTCATGCCAGGAATATTGTACCTTCCAATCAGTCATATGCTGGAAAGAATCAAGGTTATAAAAATCCTGCGGCATCTGTATTAGGGCAACTTTTTCATCCACGAAAAAACCTATTGTCTCATCTATCAGTGTAGGCAAAGGTACGTGATCTGCATCAAGGGTTAATATAAACTCACCGCTGGTATGCTTCAAGGCATTATTTAGATTTCCTGCCTTCGCGTAGATCCTGTTTTCTCTTGTTAAATAATAACACCCCAACTTCTCTGCAAGTGCTTTTACTTCTGGTCTGTTACCATCGTCAAGGACATAGGTTTTGTGTGGGTATTTTAAATCCATGCATCCAAGGAGCGTTATCCTCAAGATATCTAAAGATTCATTATATGTAGGGATGAGTACATCAACAGTTTTATTTTGCAATGGGGGAAGCGATTTCCTTATCGTAGGGTTCCATACCATAAAAAAATGAAGTGTTGTTTGAATGAATCCATGAAACTCAGCAAGTATCAGAGGGAGAGAGAACCACAGGGCATCGAAATTCAAGGTATAACCAAATCTCCAGCCAAGATACCGCACACCAAAATACAACCGAGAGCAGCATCACTGACCATGTCCAATACTTTTTCAATTGACCTTTAAGAAAAAAAATCAAAATTGACATTGAATTTATTTAAAAGTACGAAAACTATATAACCTTTCAGTACAAAATATGCCCTCGGCTTTGGCCGATCTTCTACAGTTGAAAAATGCAAGTTCTTCATTGGCAATGGGTTACGAAGTCATAATAATCCTTTAGCACCAGGAATCACCTCTAATCACAGTTCACTCATAATATGCTTATAGTTCTGACCGAAGCGTAGGAGGAAGATCCACTCCTACTGCCTGGAACACCCTCCCGCAGCATCCCTGACATTGACTGCGAACAAATAGCTCTTTCCCATCCTCCTTAATGCGGGTCTCTTGCAAACTCTTAAGGTCATCTTTGATCTCTTGCCATTCAAATTTATGCCCAGCCTTTTGTAAGTGTCGGTCCAGTTCCTTTCTCACTACTAAGGCCAGGAAACTGCAGAATACGAATTGCCTCATCAAAAATCCACATGAAATTGTATCATTGCCTCACATAAAAATCTATACAAAATTAGGCCACCTCCAACTTAAAGAGAGAAATGGAGGTGGCCTATGGGATTAACGATTGAAAAGAGAAAAGAGCAGTAAGCAGGGAGGTTGCGAGGAGATACCAAAAAAGACAGAAAAAAGAGAAAGGTAGAATACTGGATGAGTTTATTCAGATTACTGGATGTAGTAGGTGGTATGCTTCCTACCTGTTCTTGAAAAGCATGAGGAGATTGTCCTGGATTACGAGACAAGGGAGAAGCTCCTAAATATCAGTGCCTCTACCATAGATAGACTCGCTT
>CAZVBB010000062.1:0-5743 GCA_964625285.1 uncultured bacterium
TTGCCATTTTCATTTCCGGCTCATATCTTCTGTATTCAGCTAATCCAGCATCAACCACTTCTATGTGGCTTTTTATTATCCTGTAATCCTGTGCAAAAAATTCACGGAAAATGGCGGCAGTCAAGAGGATAAGAATAAGTGATGTAACGAGGGAGGCTTTTTTTGCCCGGAACTCTTTCTTTTTTAAGATGCTTGTGGGAAGAAGGTTTATCTCTAAGGGGCATTTGAGGAGAGGTCGAAGCGCCAATCCAATGGCTACGTGAAAGAAAGCCTCCTGGTCACTGGAGATAATCTGAACGGGAGAATAAAGTGCCTTTAGTGGAGACGCTGTCTCTACATCAACCCCGAGCTCCTCCTTAAAGAACTGAGAAATGCCCTTAATATTCGCACCCCCTCCACTAAGAATCACTTTATTGACCGCTCCACCACCTAACTCTGCCTGGAAAAATACGAGCGACCGTTGAACCTCACCTGCCAGGCGTCGCAGTGATGGAGCCATCGCTTCTGCTACCCTGTCTCTGCTTGCGCTTCCTGGGGCACCGCCTTTGTCCTTTTTTAATCTCTCTGCTTCTTCGGATGTTACTCCGAGAGACTTTTCTATAGACTGCGTAAGAGACATTCCGCCAATGGGGATACTTCGCGTCCAGCAAAGAGAGTTTCCTGTCTCAATACTGAGGTTTGTTGATTCTGCTCCGAGGTCAATAAGAATGGATGTCTCGCTACTTATACTACCACTGTGCTTTAAGGCGTTATATGATGCGAGAGGGCTATAATCAACGACATAAGGCTCAATGCCGAATCTTTCGACATCAGAGAGAAGCCTCCCTATTGCCTCCGACCTTGCAGCTACAAGAACGATACTTGTTTTAGACGGGTCTCTTGCGGGCAGGCACTGATAACCCCAGAGGACTTCTTCTAAAGGAACGGGGATTTGTTGCTTTGCCTCATACTCCATCATCTGCTTAATGCGAGAAGCATTTATCGGGGGGAGGTCTATATAGCGAATGTAGGCAGATTGTCCGGGGACAGCGATTGAGACCGCTTTTCTTCTTGCTCTGAAGTCTCTTAGTAATTTAGAGAGAATATCTTTTTGCCCGGATGAATCGCGAGGAGCCTCCACCATCCCCGCTTTTATCAGTTGAACCTTTTTGCCAACTTTTTTAAGTTCTACTATTTTTATTGTGCTGGCGCCAATGTCCAGCCCGATCGAGTTCCTAGGCATATCATTAACTTCCTTATTACATAGAGCGTAATAAACAGTTATAGTATAACAAATAATTCACTTAAGAGTCAACATTTTTCGCTACCGGAAGCTTGATTGTAAAGGTTGTTCCTTTGCCGAGTGTGCTCTTTACACTGATATCTCCCCTGCTCTTGCGGATAATTTCGCGCGAGATTGCCAGTCCTAGCCCGAATCCTTTCTTCCCCCCGTCCCTCGCTGTAAAAAACGGATCAAATATTTTTTTTATATCCTTTGGCGGGATTCCACAGCCAGTGTCTCGAAAGGAGACCTCAACCATTGAGCTCTTCTCTTCCCTCCGTGATTGGATTTCTATTGTTCCTCCATCTAACATTGCCTCGGAAGCATTCTGAATAATGTTTAAAAACACCTGGAGCAACTGATCCCGGTCAATCCTCACTGGAGGAAGAGAACGGTCAATGTCTCGGAGCAACTCTATTCCTTGCAGGGCAGTATCCTCTAGGTAAGCAATGGACTCATCTATTACATCGTTGACGTGAATTGGTTGCGGAGCTCCTTCCAGAGAAAACCGGGAGAAGGAGAGAAGGTTATCAGTGGTTCTTCTCATTCTTTCAACCTCTTCTTCAATAATTGCAATCTGTTCTCTTAGGATTGGCACCTCATCTTTACTGCGGGAACCATTGTTAGTGCTTATTGAACCCTTCAGGTATCCAGCAGCAGTGCTGATAATTCCAAGAGGGTTTCTTATCTCGTGGGCTACCCCTGCCGCCATCCCACCCAGGGAGGCCATCTTCTCAAAGTGAATCAATTTCCTCCGGAGAGCAATTATCTTTCTTGTTCTCTCCTCTACTCTTTTTTCCAACTCTTCTGACCAGCGCTTCGCTTCCTGGCGAGAGAGGCATAAATCCTCTATTAGCTCCTGCGGTAGCGCGTGCTGATTGTTGTCTCTTCCCCGGCTCTCCCGCATTAGTTTTGCCAGTGGGTTCCAAATCAATCGGGAGAGGTAGAGGCAGCTTAAGTATCCCAGGACGAAGAATATTCCGCCTATAATTGCCGTTTGCCACTGTCCTTCCCCTCGGAGTACTGCAACAGCGCTGAGGAGAAGAAGAATCATAAGCAAGCCCAAAATCGCCAGGAATGTTACGTTCCACAAAAACAATGAACGTTTCATTTATATGCTCCCGGGTCAATACCGTAGTGGTCCATTCTCTCGTATAAATGCCTGCGACTTAGCCCGAGTTCTCTCCCAACCTGTGACACGTTTCCATGGGCCCTCGAAAGCGCCTTCTTCATAAATTCTTCCTCAAGCTTTTCCTTTGCCTCTTTCAGCGTTAACTCCTCATTGAAGACAAAAGCTTTTTCTCTTGTAGTCGCTGGACACATATTGATAGCAATATCTTTGATGGAAATGACGCCTCCTGAACACAAGGTAAGGGCTCCCTCAATGACACTCTCTAATTCCCGCACATTGCCGGGCCAATGGTAATTCATAAGCAGCTCTTTTGCTTCGGCAGAAATTTTTATTTCTCTGTCTTTTCCACGGTATCTTGCCAAAAAATTCTCAATGAGGAGAGGAATGTCTCCTTTCCTTTCCCGCAGTGGTGGCAGAGCAATGGAGACAACATTGATCCGATAATACAGGTCTTCCCGGAAGCGTTGCTCCTTAATCTCTTTTTCTAAATCCTTGTTGGTGGCACTGATTATTCTTACATCTACAGCTATGGTTTCTGTTCCTCCAACCCGCTGGAACTCCCTTTCCTGTAAGACTCGCAGCAGCTTCATCTGGGTGGCAGGAGAGAGGTCACCAATTTCATCAAGAAGGATGGTTCCTCCATCGGCCACCTCAAAGAACCCCTTTTTCCTTGCTACTGCTCCGGTGAAAGCTCCTTTCTCATATCCAAAAAGCTCTGACTCAAGAAGGGTTTCAGGAATCGCCCCGCAGCTTATGGCAATAAACCTTCTTTCTCGCCGCGAGCTACTGTAATGGATTGACCGAGCAATGAGTTCCTTGCCGGTTCCACTCTCGCCTCGCAGAAGCACAGTCACGTCTGAATCTGCCACTCTTTTTACTGCCTGGAACACCTTCTCCATCTGGACGCTTTTTCCAATGATATTGTCGGGCTGGAACTTTCCTCTTAGTTCCCGACGAAGATAGACGTTTTCCTCTCGGACTTGCTGGTAATCCAGCGCTCTTTTTACTGTTAGGAGTATCTCTTCTGAGCGGAACGGTTTTGCTAAATAGTCATATGCCCCGGCGCGAATTGCCTCGATTGCGCTCTCCATACTGGCGTGACCAGTTATGATAATCGCCAGTGTATGAGGACTTCCTTCTTTTATGCGGAGGTATGTCTTTATTCCATCCATTTCTCCTAATTTGAGGTCAATCACAAGCAGGGCAAAGGAGCGCGTTTTTGTCAACCGAGTGGCTTCTTCTCCGCAGGAGGCGGTCTCAACACTATACCCTTCTCTCCTGAGGAGTGCCCCCAGGCTCTTTCTCATGTTTTCTTCGTCATCGACAAGAAGGATTCTCTGCTCCTCCATAATCCAAAACCCACATCACGGCTATAATTTTCTGTAACCTTAAATAATTGGGAAGAGCACCAGGCACCAGAGCACCAGTCACTCTAAATCCGCATCACGGCTATAAATCTCTGTAACCTTAAATTAAGTGAGACACTTTGTGTCAAATCCGAATATCGAAATCCGAAACAAATCCTAAATTCAAAACCCAAATGACCGAAACAAAACCTGTTTTGAGCATTACAGATTTTGGTTATTTGAATTTGTTTCGTGCTTCGTATTTCGTGCTTCGTGCTTTCTAATTACCTTCTGATTCCTGGCTACTGACTTCTGGATTTATACTATTTCCATTGCCATCCGGATGAGGGGGATAAAGAGAGATATAACGATAAAACCAACAATTATTCCCATAAACACAAGCAGTATTGGCTCAAGCGATGCGGTGAGTGATTCCACAGCTCTATCTATCTCTTCGTCATAGGTATCGGCGATCTTTAAAAGCATTTCATCAAGATTTCCTGTTTCTTCGCCAACGTTCATCATACTACTTACGATAGGTGGGAAAACGGCGCTGGCTTCAAAGGGAGCCGCAAGTGTCTCTCCTGTCTTTACGCTGTCACGAGCAGCTTCAATCGCTCCAGATATTACAAGGTTTCCCGCTGTCTCCCTGGCGGTATCAAGCGCTTGGAGAATAGGAACTCCACTGGTAACCAATGTTCCTAATGTTCTGTTAAATCTTGCCACGGCAATTTTCCGGATAAGTGGCCCCATAAGCGGAATCCGTAGCTTAATCCTGTCAATGGCTAAGGCGCCACCCTTTGTTTTCTGAATCAGAGAATAAAGAATGATAATCGCTATAGGAATGAGTAGAATAAAAATCGTCTGCTCCCTGACAAATGTGCTTATTCCTATTAAAAGCCGCGTCGGAGCAGGAAGTCCCACTTCTATGTCGGCAAACATTTCCTCAAATACCGGGATAACAAGTCGAAATATTACTGCCAGGATGCCAACAATTACGATGACAACAATGGTTGGATAAGTCATCGCTGCTTTTATTTTTCCAGTTAAAGCGGCGGTTTTCTCGGCGAACTCTGCCAGGCGCTCTAACGACTTATCTAATACTCCGCCTTCCTCTCCCGCCTTCACCATGCCAACAAACACTTTTGAAAACACCTTCGGGTATTTTTTTAAAGCTTCGCTAAAGCTGCTTCCGCCTTCTACATAAGCTATGATGCCCGTTACAACATCCTTTAGCGCCGACGGCTTCATTTGATTCTTAAGGATATTAAGGCTTCTTATCAAAGGAAGTCCTGCATTAATCAGGGTAGCAAGTTGTCTTGTAAATGGTGTAAGTTCTTTCCTTGAGACGCGGCTTGAGAGAAAGGGTATCTTAATTTGCCCTTGAAAAAGACCCCCTTTTTTGCCTTGCTTGCCTTTAGCATCAGCTACTCGTTCCGTCAGTTGCATAGGGAAGAGAGACATTTCTCTTACTCTGGAGAGAGCTATAGCCTCTGTCTCTGCGTTTATAACTCCCTTCGTCTCTTTGCCACTTGCATCTGTTGCTACGTAATTAAAGATTGGCATCTTTCTTAAACTATCCGCCTCGGCGGATACCTTCCCCTAGGGGCTTTGCCCCTCTTGGCGTCCGCCTGAGGCGGACTGTTACCTTTTATAATAGATTAAATATCAAAATCATATAAAAATGCAAATGTAGGCGGGGTCGCCCCCGACCCCGAGGTCAGGCTCAGGGATCCTTCGGCTTCGCTCAGGATAAACTCTGCCCGACTACCATTTTTAATTATCGTTCTAATTTCGTTCCTTTTGATCATTGTTATGATCTCTTTAATCTTATGAACCCCGTTAGAGATCTCCTACCTCTAAACGGGGTGAACAAGCAATGAGCTCGTAGAGCAACAAGTCCGCCTAGGCGGAAGCGCCTTTGGCGCAATTTTTCAAATTGTTTCCCTTGTTATCTCTTCAATGGTGGTAATTCCCTGGTATGCTTTCTCTAATCCATCTTCT
>CAZVBB010000063.1:0-5643 GCA_964625285.1 uncultured bacterium
CTGCTCTTGTCTTAGCGTTCGCTTTAGAGGTAGCTGGAAACCTGCTGAATCTAAAAGCCTTGAAGTGTGAGTTGCCTCAAGCTTTGGAAGGAATATACAAGGCAGAAAATTACCACAAATCTCAGGAATACCTCCGTGCTACCACACGTTTTGGTTTAGTAGGCAATAGCTTTACCTTGTTTCTTCTATTGGCTTTCTGGTTCAGCGGAGGCTTTAACTGGTTAGATCAGGTTGTCAGCGGTTGGAACTTTGTCCCGCTCGTCACTGGATTGCTGTACATTGGCATACTGGTCTTTACTTATAGCCTTCTTATGTTACCGTTTAGTATTTATGCTACCTTCGTGATTGAGGAGCATTTTGGCTTTAACAGGACCACTCCACGTACCTTCTTCTTGGATCAGGTAAAAGGACTTGGACTTACTCTACTGTTAGGCGGGCTACTTCTGGCAGCCATCTTAGGCTTGTTTGAGTATGCTGGTCCTTATGCCTGGCTTTACTGCTGGGGTATAGTGGTCATATTTTCCCTTGCCATACAGTACTTGGCTCCGACCTTGATTATGCCACTATTCAACAAGTTCACGCCGATGGGGTCAGGTGAGCTTAGAGAGACCATTTTAAGATATGCTAGTTCGGTCAACTTTCCTATCAAAAATGTTTTCGTCATGGATGGTTCTAAGCGGTCTAGCAAAGCAAATGCGTTCTTCACCGGGTTTGGCCGTAACAAGCGCATTGCCCTCTTTGATACGTTGATAGCCCAACATACTGTTCCAGAAATGGTGGCCGTGCTCGCACATGAAGTCGGGCACTACAAGAAAAAACATATTCTTCAGGGAACTATAATTGGTATTTTGCATACAGGAGTTATATTCTTCTTACTTTCCATATTTATTAATAGTCAAGGGTTGTACCAAGCCTTTTACATGACACAACAGCCTATCTATGCCGGACTGCTATTTTTTGGTTTGCTCTACACTCCGATAGAACTGGTGCTTTCAGTAATAATGCAAATGATTTCCCGACGAAATGAGTACGAAGCAGATCGTTTTGCGGCCGAGACCATAAATGAACCAAGTAGTCTAATCGATGCACTGAAGAAACTGTCTGCTACAAACCTATCAAATTTAACACCACACCCTTTTTACGTTTTTCTAAACTACTCTCATCCTCCCCTACTGCAGCGTGTGCAGGCAATACAGAATATACGGCGTAATGAATAATAAATCGGTTAATAGTCTAGACCAAATCAGGGGACACAACACTAATTTCTTTGGCAAGAGTAGATGAAAATACACAAGAAAAGTGGTCAGAGTAATTTTCCTTATTAGAGAAGAAAATAATGTGTAACGTGAAGACCTGACCCTTATTTTTTATTATCCTTCAGATCCTTCAGAATTCAGAATTTAGGGGCAACTCCAGGAGACATCTGCAGAGTTCACCGCATTTAAAACACGGATGGATTCAATGCTCGCTTCCATTAACTCTACATCCGGTTGTTGCTTCTTCATACAAAATCAGATATAATAAACGGAAAAGTCCATAAGGGGCGGAGACTTTATAAAACTGGATACGGGACAGGAAGGCTATGTCGAAGGGCGTGTTAGAGATTTAGCATGAAGATTACGATCCGTCTTATAGTTTCACTTATTTTTGCAATAGCTCTTGTAGCTGTTATTTTTTCATCTACCATGGTTCGCAGCGAGAATATCCGGCTCACAGGCGAGTTGGAGCAGCGAACTATCATCTTAGCTGAAAGTTTGCAGGAATCGATAAAACCTCTCGTGCAGTCCAACTCTCTTGCCAGACTAAACCGCCTTGTAGAACGATTCGGGAATAGAGAGTGGCTTAAGGGAGTTGTTGTATTTGATATGCAGGGTAATATCCTTGCATCAACACCTGACTTAAAACCCCAAATCCCGCAACCACTACCTCAAGCAGTAAGTTCCCTTGCAGAAAATCGTCCGATAGACAGCTTTTTAAATATTGATGGGAAAAAGACGTATATTTACATCCTTCCTTTTTTTGAAGAAGATAAATTAATAGGTGCGCTGGCTCTCTTTCATGACGCTTCATACATTGATGTCCGGCTCGGAGAGATATGGAAACATAACCTTCTTCGCTTTCTAACATTATCAATACTTATCGTCATAATCACACTCTTGATAGTGAGGTGGAGTATTACAGGCCCGATAGCCCGGTCTGCAGAATGGATGAGAGAATTGCGAATGGAGAAAAGCAAAATCAGCCAACCCATACCGGTAAGAGGAGATGTGTTGACACCTTTAATCTCAGAGGCGGCTCATCTGGCAAAAAGCCTGACAATAGCACGGGCACGGGCAGAAGAAGAAGCAAGGTTGCGTGTTCAGGCAGAATCCCTCTGGACAGCCAACCGCTTTAAAGAACATATGCGTATAGAACTTGGTGGGAAAAAATTATTTCTGGTTTCAAATAGAGAACCCTACATGCATGTGAAAGATGGGCGCAATATTAAATGTATTGTTCCGGCTGGCGGACTGGTTACTGCATTAGACCCTGTTATGCGGATATGTGATGGTGTCTGGATTGCCCATGGAAGTGGAGAGGTAGATAAGGAAGTTGTGGACACCAAAGACAAACTGCGTGTGCCCCCAGAAGAGCCTGCATACACTCTTAAAAGGATATGGCTTACCAAGGAAGATGAAGACGGCTACTATTATGGTTTTTCAAATGAAGGACTCTGGCCGTTATGTCATATTACACATACACGTCCTATTTTCCGCTTGGAAGACTGGGTTTCTTATCAAAAGGTAAATGAAAAATTCGCAGACGCATTGCTGAAAGAGATTGCTGATGAAGAATCCCCATTGGTTTTAATTCAGGACTACCACCTTGCACTTCTTCCGTTGTTGGTCAAGGAAAAGCGGCCTAATGCGAAGGTAGCGCTCTTCTGGCACATCCCATGGCCCAATCCCGAAGCCTATGGCATTTGTCCCTGGCATCAGGAGGTCCTCATAGGGATGCTGGGAGCTGATATTATCGGCTTCCACATACAATTCCACTGCAATAATTTTCTGGACACGGTTGACCGGTTTTTAGAATCAAAGATCAACTGGGAACAGTTCTCTGTTAACCGTGGCGGCCGCACGACATTGATAAAGCCATTCCCTATCAGTGTCAGTTTCGAAGACATTTCGGATAGGGCTGCGGCGGTCCAGGAAAAAGAATTAATAAAAGAAACCATACTTAAGAAAATAGATGTCCATGCCGAGTATCTGGGTGTCGGTGTTGACCGCATCGACTACACAAAAGGGATTCCTGAACGCTTCAGAGCGATAGAGAGATTTCTGGAGAAATATCCCGAATTTGTGGGCAGGTTCACATTTATAGAACTCGGCGCACCCAGCCGCACACATATTAAGCGATACAGAGAACTGACCACAGAAGTGGAAGAAATGGTGGACAGAATAAACTGGAAATTTCAGACCAAGGGATGGAAACCAATTATTTTTCTCAAAGCTCAGCACACCCACGATGAAATCGGACCCTACTATAAAGTGGCCGACATCTGCATGGTCACCTCTTTACATGATGGAATGAATCTGGTTGCTAAAGAGTTTGTCGCTTCTCGTGAGGATGAAGATGGAGTATTACTTTTAAGTCAATTTACAGGTGCTTCTCGTGAGTTAAGAGATGCGGTTATTTTAAATCCTTATGATATAGAAGCAGTGGCTGATGCCATCTTTTTTTCGCTCAAGATGAACTCTGATGAAAGATCAGAACGGATGAGGCGAATGCGCAATGTTGTTAAAGAGCATAATATCTACCGCTGGGCAGGAAACCTGATTACAGAGCTTGCGCGTCTGCGGGCAGCAGATGTCGCCAGTGTCCTGTCCTAACAGTTCTTTACATTTTGTTTAGTGTCATTCCAGCTTGACCGGAATCTCTCCCCTTTTAAAAGAAGGATTCCCGACAGGGGGGAATGACAAAATTGTATAAACTTATTTACCCCGTTAATTCACAGCAGAAAGGAAGGGCGTCATTTTGTAACTGAAGTTCGTCATAATTTTCGGGAGTATGAATTAACGGGGTTTATGAGACAACACACAGTTAAGCCAACTTTTATGCAGCACCTTTTTAGCGATTGGAACAAAATTATCTCGCAAATTAAGTCAGCAAGCCGTGTCTTACTTCTTTTTGATTATGATGGTACGCTAACACCTATCATGGGAATGCCTGAACTTGCAATTCTATCTGAGGAATCCAGACAGCTTCTCAAAGCTCTATCTCAGAAACGTCACTTTATCGTAGGCATTGTAAGCGGCAGAGGGCTCAGTGATATTCAGAGTAAGGTTGGAGTTAATGGCATAATTTATGTGGGGAACCATGGATTTGAGATAGAAGGACCGGGGTTAAATTACGTTCATCCCATAAATAATGATAAAATAAAATCAATCATGGGCACCCTTAGCCGGATGTTAAATGACTCTTTGAGTACAATCAGAGGAGTTATAATGGAAGGTAAAGGATTCACCGTGAGTATTCATTACCGTCTTGTGAAAAAGGAAGAAATAGATACTATAAAGAATATTGTGCAGCGAGTCATTAAGGCTGCCCGTCTATCAGATAAAGTAAAGATAACCCACGGTAAGAAGGTCTATGAAGTAAGACCAAATGTTCACTGGGACAAGGGAATGGCAACGAAGTTAATCATAGAAAAATACGGTAGCGAGGAAGGAAAAGACGCGTTCCTTCCAGTATATGTGGGAGATGACCTGACTGATGAAGATGCATTTAAAGTCATTGAAAGCTATGACGGAGTCTCTGTGTATGTTGGAGTTGTGAACCCTCGCTCCATAGCACGCTATCATTTAAAGACTTGCAAAGAGGTAAACAAATTTATGAGGGAACTGCTTAAGATTGAATTAGGAAAGCCTTCTAAAATGTCACTGCGAGGCATGTCCCGAGCGCAAGCGAAGGAACTTACCGTGGCAAACTTGCTTCGCCGGAGCCTGCCCTGAGCGTGGCGAGATTCTTCGCGGAGTTTACCCTGAGCGAGATTCTTCAGTCGCAGACTCTTCGCTACGCTCAAGATTCCTCGCTCCGCTCGGAATGACACGAAGCGAAGGGCTCGGAATGACACTTCGGGTCAGATTACATAGACGCTGTTGTGAGGCTTGTCCCGAGCGACAGCGAGGGAACTTGCCGAAGCAATCTCAGAGGTCTCTGGGTATTTTTTCAGAGACCTCTACTAATTTCTTTGACAAGAGTAGATGAAAATATACAAGAAAAGGGGTCAGAGTGATTTTCCTTATTAGAGAAGGAAATGTAAATACTCAGTTGTTAACTATGTTGGCTGAAAGTCACAAAGTGGCAAAGGCACAAAGAATAAAGACAAGGCACAAAGAAAAATGCTCTGCTATTAAACTCTGTGCCTCTGTGCCTTAGTGCCTATGTGCCTAAAATTGGACGGCTTTCACTGAATATTTACAAGGAAATGTGTAGTGTGAAGACCTGACCCCTTACTCTGACATTGTGTCCCCTGATTTTAAACTAGTACAGCGAGAATGTTCCTATATTGCGTAAAGTAAGCGCATTAATATGAATCCATTCAAATTTCTCACGCCTAAGCCTACGATCTCAGAGCAGGAAGTAACCGCAGGGCTGCGC
>CAZVBB010000064.1:0-5634 GCA_964625285.1 uncultured bacterium
AACTATGGTGAACTCAGGGTCAAGCGCAAACCTCCTGGCACTCTCCATCCTGACAAATCCCCTGCCTGAAAAAAAACTAAAGCCAGGGGATGAGGTAATAACACCGGCACTGACCTGGGCAACCACAGTATTCCCAATAATTAATTGCGGCCTTGTGCCTGTCTTGGTTGATGTGGATTTAGAGACATTCAACATAGATACAGAGGAAATTGAGAAGGCTATAACTGACAAGACTAGAGCAATAATGCCTGTTCACTTGCTCGGCAACCCATGTGACATGGATAAAATCATGAATATCGCGATGGAACATAACTTGTATGTTATAGAGGATGCTTGCGAAGCTCATGGAGCAGAATTCAAAGGACAGAAGGTAGGCAGCTTTGGTGACCTCGCAACTTTTAGCTTCTTCTTTTCTCATCATATAAGCACGATTGAAGGAGGAATGATTGTTACCGATAATGATCGATTTGCTGAAATGGCAAAGACGCTTAGGGCACATGGGTGGATTCGTGAGCTGAGTGGACAAGATAAGATCGCCAGTCGCTATCCATCAATCGACTCAAGGTTTCTCTTCGTCAACTTAGGATTTAACCTCCGGCCTACAGAGATTCAGGGGGCATTTGGCATCCATCAAATTAAGAAGCTAGAAAGATTTATCCAGATAAGGGGAGAGAATGCTCAATACTGGTCGGATAGGCTGTTTAAGCACTCCCATGTGCTTCATCTACCCGCCAAGAAAGGGAACACCGGGTCACGCCGAGTATGGTTCGGTTATCCAATCACAGTCTTGCCTGAAGCACCTTTCACTCGAGAAGAGTTCGTACAGTTCCTGGAGTCGGAGGGGATTGAGACAAGGCCGATCATGGCAGGTAACTTAGCAGAACAGCCGGCACTAGACTTGATCGATCACCGCATTCAGGGAGAGCTCCCAAATGCGCGAATGATCATGCGGCAATCGTTTTTTTGGGGGAACCATCACAATATGGGCGAAAGGGAACGCGTTTATGTAGCCGATTGCGTGGAAGAGTTCATGAAGAACAAGCTATAATTGATGCCCGAGGAGTGGAGATGATAGAGGGGTATTTTAAGGATAAGGCTTTGTTGGTTACAGGAGGAGCTGGGTTTCTGGGAAAGTTCGTAGTAGAAGAATTGCGGCGCAGGGGTGCTCGGAAAATTCTGACACCAAGGAGCAGGGAGTATGATCTCACGGAAGAGCGGCAGGTTAAGAGACTTTTTGAGGAGGCTGGGCCCATCGATGTGGTTATACATCTGGCGGCTGTTGCTGGGGGAATAGGTTTTAACAGAGAGCACCCTGCAGAAGTGTTTTACGGAAATATCATGATGAATACGCTTGTCATGGAATACGCGAGGCAAAACGGGGTCGAAAAGTTTGTTGGGATTGGCAGTGTTTGCGAGTACCCTAAATTTGCTCCCGTTCCCTTCCGAGAGACAAGCCTTTGGGAGGGATACCCCGAAGAAACTAACGCTCCTTATGGCTTAGCAAAGAAGATGATGCTTGTGCAAGGGTAAGCCTATCGAGAACAACATGGTTTTAACTCTATCCATCTACTGATGATAAATCTCTATGGTCCAGGTGATAACTTTCACCCTGATCATTCGCATGTCATCGCTGCGCTCATCAAGAAATTTGTCGATGCCAAGGCTGCAGGGAGACGAAAGATCACGGCATGGGGCACGGGTGAGGCCTCACGCGAGTTCCTCTATGTGAAAGATGCTGCCGAGGGGATCGTGCTGGCGACAGAGCGGTATAATAAGCCCGAGCCGGTCAACATAGGAGTAGGCGAAGAGATCAAGATCAAGGATTTGGTCTACTTGATCAAGGAGTTAGTCGGCTTTGAGGGTGAAGTAGAATGGGATGCCTCCCAGCCTGATGGCCAACCACGGCGGAGATTGGATACCACAAAGGCTAAGGAAAAGTTCGGCTTTGAGGCTAAAGTAGCTCTTGAAGAAGGATTAAAGCGGACAATTGGATGGTATTGAAAATGGTTAGGAAGAAATGAGGATGAATGATAAAGATGATTAAGCGAAAATTACCTTGATAAGGAGATAAAGGCGATATAGGTGAGAAAGTTTTGAAAAATTCACCACAATAATGGAAAGAATATGAGCGATTTATCAGATGCAAGAAGATTAAATGCACAAAAGATTTATTTATCAGTAGCTGGGCTATTCTTTGTAGTTTTTATTACGATCTTCACTATTACTATTTTACCTAGAGCTGATGTATCTTTGACTTATCTTTTGGTCTTTCTCCTGCTCCTTGTTACCTTGGTACCAATAATCATCGGTGGTATATCTAAGTCGCTTGATATCTTTGAATTAATATATCCCATTGCTGCTCTCTATTTTCTCTACTTCGGAGTTCGCGCCCTCTATGTTCTGGGCTTCCCGGAGGATATGTACATAGCATACTGGGGATCTCCACCGGTTATTTCTTTCGATGCCATTAATCTAGCTTTGTATTACACAATCATAGGCTTTGTTTTCTTGCTAATAGGATATTATTCTTTTATACCTAAAATAGTTTACAAACTCTTGCCAAAACTACGTCTTCTAAGATCTTCTTTAAGGGGAAGCAATATAATTAATAAAATCTACCTTATTGCAACCATCGGCATCATGTCGCGGTTAATTATGTGGTCCTATGATATAGGTTTTTTCGTACCGCCAGCCGAAGGTGCAAGTCTTCCTTTTAGAGGCATCCTGTTTTTGCTAAGCGCATTTAGCCTTTTTGCCTATGCCCTTTGCTCCATTATGCTGTTCTCTTCTCCTCGGATTGCAAAATCTGTGTTTATTCTCTGGTCTATACTACTCACCCTTGAACTTGGGGGGGCTTTCTTATTCGGTTGGAAAGGCACTATAATTCCCCTTTTTGTTATTCCGACTATTGCATATCATTACTTACGACAGAGGCTCCCTATTCGGCGCCTCTTACCCATAGCAATAGTGGGATTATTAGTTCTAATTTTTGTTTTCTTCCCCGTCATCCCAATCTATCGTGTCTCTGTAGGGGAGATGGGCAAGCCTGGTTCCATAGAAGACTTTGTAGCTCAAATGGGGATAGTGTATGCTAAACTAAGCCGATATTCTTGGTTGGAATACCTGCAAATATCGGTTCGGCCGTTTTTCAATAGAATGCTTGGTCTTGACAGCTTTTCTATGATTCTAAGGGATACACCAAATGTGGTAGACTTTCAGGCAGGTAGGTGGTATGGTTATTTTTTTTCAGCATGGATCCCAAGAGTCCTATGGGAAGAAAAACCTATGCTGGATGTTGGTAGATGGTTTGCAATAAACTTTTTTAACCAACCTCCAGACGTC
Source organism: uncultured bacterium (assembly GCA_964625285.1). Taxonomy (GTDB): domain Bacteria; phylum NPL-UPA2; class NPL-UPA2; order NPL-UPA2; family NPL-UPA2; genus NPL-UPA2. The sequence goes on from CAZVBB010000064.1 coordinate 3,343, forward strand.
CCGAGCGCTATTGTAATAATGAACATAGGCGATTTTTATGTAAACTTTGGCATTTTGGGCGTAATGCTAGGCATGTTCTTCCTTGGAATTGTCTATAAAACGCTTTATTTATATTTTATACATTATGGTAAAAGATCGGCGATAGCTGTATTTATCTACATATTTATATTCATAAGATTGGGGATAGGTATTGAAGCCGATGTTATAAGTATGTTTTTATCCCTTCTATACAGTCTGCTCCTCGTTCTTTCAATATCTTGGTTTCTTAAGATGAAGTTGACAGCAAGAAAATATATGATGCTCTGATCGATAAATGCTTTATCGGCCAAAACTGGTGGAGGGATAACCTATCTCAACTGACTGATCTGCTATCTTCGTGAGGTAGACGACCAGAGCGAGCACTACATATTCGTTACTCAGGATAATCATGTGAAGATCATCGCCTTTTGAGAATCCTCGATGCTGCGTGAGCATGAGAATAGCCATTATTAACTTAACCGCTGGAGGGATGAGCGGGGGATACAGGAAGTATCTGTGTAATGTTATTCCCAGAATGGCTGTACACCCCAATGTAGAGACTATTCTTTGCGCTTCTCCTCCATCCCTGAATGTTAAAGACTGGTTTGAATCACTTTCCAAGGTTGAATTTGTAAATTGTAAGCCTTTCAGGTTTATGCGTCATAATTCAGATCAAGAGTTGAAAGCAAATAATCAAAGGCTAATTATTTTTCATAAAAGGTTAATTACATGCAAATTCTAACCTTCGTCACTTACTACCTCCCCGGCTACAAAGCCGGCGGACCAATTCGCACTCTGGCTAATATGGTGGACAGGCTCGGGGATGAGTTTCAATTTAAGATTGTTACGGCGGATCGTGATTTTAAAGACGACTCGGCTTATCAAGGTATCACCGTTGGTCACTGGAGCAGGGTCGGCAAGGCGGATGTTTGTTATATGTCTCCGAAGATGCTATCTTTAGGAAGATTTAAAAAGATTCTTTGCTCCACAGAATATGACGTTGTTTATCTGAACAGTTTTTTTTCTCCTTATTTTACAATCAAGCCTCTGGTCTTAAGACGGCTCCGTTTAATTCCTGATAAGCCTTTAATTATTGCTCCGCGTGGGGAGTTTTCTCCATGCGCTCTTAGGCTGAAGAGATTTAAAAAGCGGGTGTATATTACGGTGGCGAAAGTGCTTGGTCTTTATAAAGAGATTATCTGGCAGGCATCAAGCGAGTATGAAGAGGCAGATATCCAGCGATGCTTCGGCAATGGTGCGCGGGTGATTATTGCTCCAGATCTGCCGCCTGTGATTAATGCGGCGGATAAGCCGACAGTAATAAGGAACAAGACAAAGGGAAGCTTGAAAATCATTTTTCTCTCCCGCATATCGCGAATGAAGAACCTGGATGGAGCCCTGAAGATGCTCAAGGGATTAAAGGGAGAAATTCAGTTTAATATCTACGGGCCAATGGAGGATATAAATTATTGGGCGGAATGCCAAAGAATCATCAACTTGCTGCCCGAAAATATTGAAGTCCAATATCGAGGTGTTGTGGCGCATGACCAGGTTGCCTCTGTAATTAAGGAGCATCACTTGTTCTTTCTACCCACACTGGGAGAGAATTTCGGCCATGTTATCCTGGAATCGCTGATTGCTGGGTGTCCCGTGCTGACGAGTGATCAAACCCCCTGGCGCGGTCTTGAAGAGAAAGGTGTGGGATGGGACATCTCTCTGGATAGGCCTGAACTGTTTCGGGAAGTGTTGCAGAAGTGTGTGGAGATGGATCAAGATGAGTATGCCGGATGGTCGAGGCTGACCAGGAAATACGGGATTCAAAAGACACAAGATGACAAAGTCGTTGAGCAAAACCGGCAGCTTTTTTACTATGCGGCGAGTGTGACGAATAATAGACAGGAGAAAATAAATGTTTAGCAACAAAACGCTCCTCATAACCGGAGGCACCGGCTCTTTTGGCAATGCAATGGTCAAAAAATTACTGCTTCTATATTGGGGATGTGCGTAGTTTTGATAGTTTGAAGGATGTTATGCATGGAGTGGACTATGTTTTCCATGCGGTATATCCCATTAATGCCATGGGATTATCCAAGGCGCTGATGGAAAAGATGAATGGAAAATAGCGCTATGACTTTTTTGATAAATGGTATATACTGATACATATTAATATCAGGGCGTCATAAAAGTGCCGCCCTTGATTACACCGATTAAAATTCAGATTACACAGATTAAAAACTTCGTAGGCAATATCTGTGTAATCTTTTCTAAAATCTG
>CAZVBB010000065.1:0-5490 GCA_964625285.1 uncultured bacterium
AAGCAGTCGTTTTGGTCATTGTAATTTTGGTATTGTGTATTGTTTGTAATTTGTGGTTTGTATATTGTAATTTTTTAGTGTGTTTGGGTTATTCGGTTAATTCGTATAGTTACTTAGACGGTGTTTACTGAATATTTACTAAAAAAAGGGGAGATTCCCAAGTGGACAAAGGGAGCAGACTGTAAATCTGCCGCCACACGGCTTCGGAGGTTCGAATCCTCCTCTCCCCAGGGACAAAAATAGGGCGTCACAAAAGTGCCGCCCTTGATTACACCGATTAAAATTTAGATTACACGGATTAAAAACTTCGTCGGCAATATAGGAGAATAATTATGCCAGTGACAAAATCTGCAAAAAAGAGGCTTGTGACCAATAAGAAGAAGAGGGCTTATAACATCAAATATAAAAACAAAGTGAAATCTTTACTCAAGGAGTGTGAGCGAACGATAAAATCTAAGCAACTTGGTGAGGCAAAGGCTATATTGCCCGGATTGATAACGATACTTGATAAGGTGGCCTCCAAGGGGGTGATACATAAGAAAAAGGCGTCAAGAAAAAAATCGCGCCTCACGCGTAAAGTAAATCAACTACAAGAGGTCTCTGAAAAAAGCATCAGAGCCCTCTGATTACACAGATTCCAAAAAGATTACACAGATTTTCTTGGTCAGTATATTTGTAAGTACTCAGCGAACACCGTGTCATTGCGAACGAAGTGAAGCAATCCAGTTTTAGATTGCTTCGTCAAGCTCCCTCGCTGTCGCTCGGGAACAAGCCTCGCAACGACGTCTGTGTAATCAGGAGTCTCTGAGACTCCTACAAAGCCTTATAATAAGCAACTCTAGCACTAACTCAGGTGGGAATCTTCCTGATTTGAAATCAAACTCTGCTTGAAGGGTGGAGCGAAAAAAACTTTTAAGCCTATCCCACCCTAACTCCTGCGCCCAGGAAACAAGCTCTTGTTGAAAGAAAGAAGGCGCGCTCACCTCTCTACCCGCAACGATATTTTTCTCGCCATGTTTTGCGCTGGCCAGTTGTCTCATCTGCCAGGCAATGATATTGGTAAGTGACTTTTTTTCACCCCATGATAGTTTTTTGAGTATTGTAAGTGCTTTTTTTGCTTCACTTTTCTTAATTGCATTTGTGATGCCAAAAATGATTACCTTTTTTGAGTCACCTATTAAAGTTCTTATGTCTTCAGGGGTGATATTTTTTTTGTCCCAGCAGTAAAGAGTGAGTTTTTCTATCTCATTGTTTAGTATCTGGGTATTTATTCCCACCTTTTCTTTTAACTCAAGGGCGGCTTGACGGGAAATGCTCCACCCCTTCTCTTTGGCCCGCTCCATAATCCAGGCTATGGATTCACGCTCGGAAGGGAGAGTAAAAACCACCTCAACCCCGAACTTGTAATCATTCTTCCCCATCAAAAGTACAAGGCAGGTAGAGGGAAAAGGGGAGTGGGAATAATTTTTAATTATAGCTTTTGCTGAAACCCTTAACTTGTCGGCATTTTTAATAATAACAAGTCGCTTGTCTCCGGTAAGTGTGGGGTGAGAAGCGGCTTTAATGATGTCAGAGCCAGTAGATTCTTCTCCATAAAAGAGATTGAGGTTTAACTCATCTATTCCTGACTTAAAAATAGATTTTTTTAATTCTTTTACTGCCCTCTCTTTGCGGAATTCATCTTCACCTGAGAAAAGATAAATTGGTGAAGTTGTTCCTTTTTGGGTGCGAGAAAGAAATTCCTGGTAGCTAATTCTCATTTTCTAAGTCAAAATTATGTGATCTAATGATTGCTGGACAAGAATGCCCTACCTATTGTGTAGGTTGAGCAATGTAAAAATTAAAAATCAAAGTGCAAAATGACAATGCAAAAATCAAAAATTTTAAATTTTAATCTGTAATTTTGATATTTGCATTTTGATATTTAATTTATTAGATTTTTCAACCCTGCTCTTGGCAGGACAAGAATGTCCCGCCCGTTTTCACCTCAGGGTCTCTTTAACAACACTCCTTGCCAGGTTAGTGAGTGCCCTATTTTTTGCCTCACGAAAGGTTTCTGCGATGGAGCTTCCCTCAATTACCTTGTTTTCCCATAAAACCCTATTGTCCCGTAGGTCTTTAACGGTGAAGAGCCCCCCGATGATTACATAGGGTTCTCCAACTCTTCTGGTCTCAATATAGCTTGTAATTTGACCATATAATTTGAGGTCTGCACCTGTTCCGTCTCTCGCAAAGCTCAATCTTCTGTCAAATGTAAATTCATCTCTTATTTTTTTTATTATCTGGATTTCAATGCCATCCTCAAATGTTTTATTTTTAATGTTAATGGCAATAGACTTGAATTCTATCTTATCAGGGGGAGAGGGTGCGTAACACCCTCCCAAAAGAAGGAGCGCTGTGAGTTTAGCGCATAGCAGCTTTTGTTGTGAGTTCATTTAATCGGGCCCTCCCCAGAGCTGCCCAGCTGGTTTCCGGATAGTCATTTAAAATACTCTCATAGTAGATTTTGGCAGCGGCAAGCTCACCCTGCTTCTTATAGAATGTTCCAATTCTGTAGAGGTGCTCGGCTAACCGCTCATTCAAAAGAAATAGTTTTTCTTCAGCATCTTTTTGTAGGGGGCTATTAGGGAAGAGCCGTTGAAAGCTCCTGAATTTATCCCGGGCGCGCATGGTCATTGTCTGGTCGCGGGGCGTAGAAATAGATTGATTTAAATAAGCCATTGCAATCCCAAAGAAGGCTTTTTCTGCGTACGGACTTTGTGGATAATTTTTAACAACCCTATTGTAGTATAGTACTGCTTTAGGAAAGACCCTATCATAAAAATAAGACAATCCAATCTTATATTGAGCCCGAGCTTTTTTTTCACCAAAAGGGAGCCTTTCCGATAAAAACTGAAAAAGCTTTCTTGCCCGGGAATAATTACTCTCTGCGAAGAGCCGCGGCCTACCTCCCTTCTCAAGGATACCTGTTGCAACCCGGTAGAGACCGTCCAGCGCTGAGGCTACCTCCTTACTGTCAGGGTATTGCTCAATTAGCTCCTGATATGCGTTAGCCGCTGCAATAAAGTTGCCTTCTGCCTCATAGTCTTTCGCTGCTTCGTATTTTGAGCTGGCAGCATGCCCTTCTTTCTCTTTAATTTTTTTTAGATATATGGTGGATTCAACAGCGAGCTGTCTATCTATTTCGTCAAGGCCTGGATTGTGCCGCAGAGCCTCCTTGAACTCTATCCCTGCCTCTTTTATTTTTCCCTGATAAAAGTATTCCCTTCCCCTTTCAAAGTGGTCTATGTGCGCTACTCCGCTCGCGGCTTGCACACTAAACAAAAGAAAAGCGAGCCCAACTAGTAAGAGATTTTTTAATATCATTAGTTTTATTTGTAAATATTCAGTGAAAGCTGTCCAATTTTAGGCACATAGGCACTAAGGCACAGAGTTTAATAGCGGAGTATTTTTCTTTGTGCCTTGTCTTCATTCTTTGTGCCTTTGCCACTTTGTGCCTTTCAGTCAACGGAGTTGACTGAGTATTTACTTTTATTTTTTCTTGTGCCGGTCGCGGCGCAGCCTTTTTTTGCGCTTATGCTTGGCCATTTTTGTCTTTTTTTTCTTTCTTCCTGATGGCATTTTATTTCCTTTTTTTGATGTAATTAGCCGGCTACCGCGCGGCTACAATTTTCTCGCCGGCAGGGGAGAGAATATATGGTGTGAGAAAAATAAGGAGCATTTTTTTTTCATCAATATGGTGCTCGAACCTGAAGAGATGTCCTAAAATAGGAATGTCTCCGAGGAGCGGGATTCTTCCTCTCTCTATCTCTTTTCTGCTATCAATCATCCCGCCAAGAATGACTGTCTCTCCGGACTTAACCACCATTTGGGTGGTAGCTGTCCGCTCAGCCATAACTGGCCAGGCAAGCTCAGCTCCTACGCCAGGAAAGAGACGTAGCCTCTTCTCTAGTGCTTTGACCGTGGGCTTAAGGTGCAGGGTAATTAGTGTTTCCCCCGGGGTAACCGAAGGGGTTACTTTAAGAACAACACCTGCCTCCCTCTCAGCAATATGGTAAGTCACTCGCCAGATTGGTAGCATCTCTGCTGCTGCTATATTCTCACGCTCAACCTTCCTGACATAGGGGACAGATACCTTGAGGTCAATGGTTGCCTCTCGGTTGTTAAGGGTTGTCACACGTGGAGCAGAGATGACCTCTACCTCACCTTCTCTTTCAAGTGCTCGCAGTACTGCTGTCAGTGCCTCGGGGTCAGCCTTCCTTCCATAGAATCTAATGGCTGGTGCCTCTGGATACTTCGGGACCCAGGGTGTCAAAAACTGAACAACTTCTCCTTCAATCGTTACTAATGCGGCCAGGTCAACCATTACCTCACCGAGCTCGGTAACGGTGAGCTCAATGAATCTTGTCTCAATGCTGATCTGGGGGGTAGGGACATCTAACTCTTTAAGAATCCTCTCAATCTTCTCGTGCTCCTCAGGGGTGGCGTTTATGGTAAGGATGCCGTGGACAGGGTCTAGCCTGATTTCTATCTCAGGAAATTGTTTCTGTAATATGGCAACAATTTCTCCCCCCTGAGCAGGGGTGGGCCAGGTGAGGAGGAGGAGAGCCACTAATAATATTAGCCCTTTCAATTTTCCCTCCTTGCGACAAGAATCTCCCCCCCGGGGCCAACGAGATAGGCGGTGAGGAAAATAAGAAGTTTTCTTTTTTCGTCAAGGTGATACCTGTGCCTGAAGAAAAGCTGTCCTAAAACGGGGATGTTCCCGAGGATGGGAAGCCCCCTGTCCATTATCCTCTCTTCTCTCCCAATTAGTCCTCCTAAAATAATTGTCTCTCCCGATTCAATTACTGCATGGGTCTGGGTAGTGTGCTCATCAATAATGGGGGGGTCAAAATCTGGTGGAACATCCGGCAACCCCGGCACTCTCTTCACTAGGAACTTAACGGTTGGCACAATCTCCATTGTAATGAGGGCTCCTCCTTTAACGGCAGTGGGAGTTACCTCTAAGAAGATTCCCAAATCTTTTTCTTCTGGAGTTTCAAACTCCACCTCCCACACCCCAGGACGTACCTCGGTATGCCTTACCTCAGTGAGATAGGGAACTTTCTCTTCAAGTTTAATTTCGGCTGTGTGTCCACTTAAGGTCACCACTCGTGGGGCAGAGATGACCTCTACTCTTCCTTCTTTAGCCAGGGCTCGTACGATGGCCTTGGGGTCGGCAACTACTCCCGGAGCCCGGAGCAGCCTGATGATACCTGCGGCAGGATCCGCCGGAAAAGGCATTATACCCTCTATCCAGCTGACAATAATGTCCACGGTTGCATCTCGGGCTATTTCCCCCAACTCAAGGTCGAGTAGCCTAAGCTCACCGCCCAACTCGCCGGTATCGGTAACGATAAACTCAATGAATTTTGCCTCAATGGCAATCTGTGGGGGAGGGGCATCTAATACTTTAAGCATCTCCCCGATTTTTTCCTGCTCCTCAGG
>CAZVBB010000066.1:0-5461 GCA_964625285.1 uncultured bacterium
GTTAGAGTGGAATACATTTTTGGTGGGAATTTTTATGTGATAGAATTTAAAAAGGTAATGTGATATATAAAACGCATTAAATACTTGCATTTTATTGATTACACAGATTTTTTAATACAGATTACACAGATTAAAATCCTCTGTAGTTATCGATGTAATCTGGCCTTTTAATTCGTGTAATCATAGTGAATATGCAAATACTTATTACGCTACATATAACTTAGCCACCAAATGTAATATGATGGCGGCATGAAATACAAAAAAGTTTGTCCCAAATGTTCTTTTAAAAAGATATATGCTATCCGACGACAAAGATGGAGATGTTCCCAGTGTAAATATGGGTGGGATCCACATCGTTTGCCTCTTTATTTGAAAGAAAATGGTGTCAAGTGGAAAATGGTGTCATTGACACCATTTTTCTCGCTAGGATACCTGCAGAGGCACATCTTCAGAAGGATTTGACATTACAAAAAGAAGATAGTAAAGTAAACCCCGTTAGAGAACTTTCCCTAAACGGGGTAAAGATACCAGAATCAATTAGAGGCGAAAAGGAGGTGGTGGAAAAGAATTTGATCTTATAGCCTACGATTCTGTTATAAATAATGAAGTAAAAAACAAGGAGGTTCTGGAGTCTTCCGCCTTAGGCGGATAACCACATCTTGATGCCAGGACAAATAAAGGAGGATTCTATGAAACGATTGGCGATATTATGCATCACTGTGGGACTCGTGGCCGGAATGATAGGCGCAGTGGAATCGAGTTGGGCGGAGGAGAAAGCCGGCGCCGAGTCGGCCACTGTCACGGAGTGGATTAAAACCGAGATTTATTTCGGCCGCAACATCCCGGGCGGCCAGGAGATTTCTCGAGGGGCATGGGAAGAGTTTCTGGACAAGGTGATCACGCCCCGCTTCCCCAAGGGATTAACCGTTTATGATGCTTATGGCCAGATGCAGCATGAAGACGGCCGGATTGAAAAACAGTCTACATGGGTGGTCATCTTGGTGCACCAAAAAGACCCGGCCATCGACAAGTCAGTCCAGGAGCTAATCGAGGAGTTTCGCAAGCAATTCAAGCAGGCCCAGGTGATGCTCTTGAGCGCCCCGACCATGGCGCAATTCTTCGCCGATTGATGGAATTTTCCGGTTTGGACCTGCGAAAAGAAAATGGTGTCAAGTATATTTGTCGGTGTGACTTTTCTCGAGGAGGGGAAAATTGAGTAAACGATGGTTAGGGTTATCGATTGCGTTTTGCTTGGTTTTCATTCCGTCCTTGGCGCTTGCAGCTCAAGAATTTGGATTAAGAATACCAACTAATTTAAAGCAAAATATGCGCGAAAAGGAGAAAAATTTAAGATGAGACCAAAAACAACACTGCTCATCAGCCTCGGTCTTTTACTTATATTACTGTTTTTGTTCCTTTGGCTTCGAACCGGAGAAGTCAAGGTTATAAAAGAAAAGACAGACGATCTTTCGATTTCGATACGCTACCCCATCACCCATATTGCTTCAATCGACCAAACATTCGAAAAAATGATCAGCCGTGAAATAGCCGAATTCCGGTCTGCCATTCCTAAGGTAAAACCCAATCCGGATTGGAAGTATGATCTGACAATCGATTTTAAAGTGTTCAGGAAAAGTGACTTAAAAACTTTCGTTTTCACCATCTTTACCTTCATCGGCGGAGCGCACCCCACTACCAGGACAGTCACTTATTGTTTCGATATGAAGAGTGGTAGAGAGATCGCCATAACTGATGTGATCAATCCCAACCAGGTCCTTCCAATCATTATAAAAGAGCTCAAATCCAGAAAGATATCTGATGATAAATGGATCGAAGAGGGGGCAAAAGACCTTTCAAAATTCGCATTGAGCGGTAATTATCTGATTATTTATTACGACCAGTATCAAGTTGCCCCCTATGTCGCCGGCCGGCAGGAAGTAAGGATAAAATTGCGCGATATTTTCTGAATTACGCTTATCAATGTCATTTAAGGTAGGGAGACAAGATATAAACCTGGAACTATCAGAAGGAGATTAGGTCTCTACATCCTGTTGCCAAGTAAGCAAATCTGTCTTATTATACTCCCACCTAAAGGCACAAGACATTAGACTATAGACTGAAGACTGTTAGGATGATTGGTGCTCTGGTGCACTACCTTGCCCAAAGAGGATAACTTGAGAGGAGGGTTAGACATGGATTTTAATTTAACTGAAGAGCATAAGATAATTGCTCACTCAGCAAGAGAAATAGCTAAAAAATTTGGGCCCGAATACTGGAGAGAAAAAGAGAATAAAAAGGAGTTTGCCGGTGAGTTCTGGAAGGTCATTAGCGATGCCGGATTTACCGGGATAGTAATTCCTGAAGAATATGGCGGAGCAGGAAAGGGGATGACCGAATTACTCATCGCTATGGAAGAGTTAGCAGCAAATGGATGCGGAATGGGTGGTGCGTGGTATCTTATCCTGACTGAAGTTTTTGGCGCCGTAAGCATAACACGGCATGGAACAAAGGAACAGAAGGAGAAATACCTGCCTCCGATGGCAAAGGGAGAGCTTGAGTTTTGCCTGGCACTTACTGAACCAGATGCCGGCTCAAACACGCTCAACATAAAAGCAACAGCAAAGAAACAAGGCAACTACTGGATAATAAGTGGTAATAAGACATTCATTAGCGGGGCTGATAGAGCCAGCGGGATGATGATTGTCGCCAGAACAACACCCAAAGAGAAGATTAAAAAAAAGACAATGGGCTTAAGTCTTTTCCTCGCCGATTTACCCTCCTCTTCCATTGAGATAAGCCCCATATCCAAGCATGGAACGAATTACTCACATTCATGTGAGGTTAGCATTAATGAATTGAAACTACCAGAAAGCGCCCTCGTGCCACCATTAGATATGGGATGGTATTCAGTGCTTGATACATTAAACCCTGAAAGAATGAGCTTTACCGCTGCAGTTATAGGTATTGCCAAATTAGCAATAAGTAAAGCTGTTGAATATTCAAAACAGAGGAAAATTTTCGGAGATGTGCCAATTGGGAGTCATCAGGCACTGCAATTTCCCATAGCTGAAGCTTACGCTGCCCTTGAGACGGCAAAACTCATGAATTTTAAAGCAGCAGCACTATTTGATAGTCATGCTGGTTTAAATGAGATTGGAGCAGCTTCAAGCATGGCAAAGGTAGTGGCGGTTGAGAATGCAATTAAAGCTGTTTATTGGGCAATGCAAACTTTTGGCGGCTACGGATATGCAGAAGAATATGATGTTGAGAGATGGTGGCGGGAAGTTAACTTAATTAGACTTGCTCCGGTTACCCAGCAGATGACTCTGAATTATATTGGGGAGCACATCCTCGGTCTGCCGAGGTCCTACCTTTGAAATACCAGGCATTAAACCATAGACATTAGACGCAGAAAGCTTGTAATTCTATGCTATACTTCAAGGACGGGAAATGTAAATATTCAGTCAACCCCGTTGACTGAAAGGCACAAAGAAAAATGCTCTGCTATTAAACTCTGTGCCTCTGTGCCTTAGTGCCTATGTGCCTAAAATTGGACGGCTTTCACTGAATATTTACTGGAAAATGGAGATGCTTCTCTGGAGCATCATTGGGTGATATTGCCGGCTATATGGCAATTCTCGCTGCCGTGAGTATAGCGCTCTTCTTTGTCAACCTGAAGATCATTGCCAGATGTGAGCGCCGTTATTTCTGATAGTCCCGGGGACATAATACCTATTTTCGTTAGCGTTGGGAGGAGAGTGGAAAATCCGAAGGTCTTCATCACCAGGGAGCAGATAAGGCAGAAGGTTGCCGAACTCGCTCAGCGGATCAGGCGAGATTATCACGACAAGAATCCCCTTCTCATCGGCATCCTCAAGGGCAGCTTTGTATTCCTGTCTGATTTAATACGTGAACTGGACATACCTCTGGAACTCGATTTCATTCGGGTCTCCAGCTACGGGTCGGGAAAAGAGAGCTCAGGTGAGATTGAGGTGGTGCACGACTGCACAGCACGGATAGCGGATCGAGACATCCTGGTTGTTGAGGACATCGTGGATACCGGTCTCAGCCTCAGTTTTCTCCTCGACCACCTCCGCCGGCAGAAACCGGCTTCCCTCCGACTATGCGCTCTCGTGGATAAGCCATCGAGGAGAAAAACCCCTATTCATATTGATTACCTTGGATTTACCATCCCCGATAGGTTCATCGTCGGCTATGGACTCGATTTCGACCAGCGGTACCGCCATTTGCCCGACATATGCTATCTGGAGGAGGAATAGAGTTGGATATGCAACGTCTACTTGCCGCCGCCAGGGGTGACGCCCCCGCCGATCTGCTGCTGGTGAATGCCCGGATTGTGAATACCTTCACCGCCCAGATCGAGGAAGCAAATGTAGCAATCTGCCAGAATTTGATCGCCGGAGTGGGAAACTACCGGCAGGGCAAGAAGATCATAGACCTCAGGGGGAAATACCTGATACCGGGACTCATCGATGGGCATATCCATCTGGAAAGCTCCCTTTTAAGTCCCGCTGAATATGCACGGGCGGTCGTTCCCCGAGGAGTCTTGAGCGTCGTCACCGACTTCCACGAGATCGCCAATGTCTGTGGGCTGGCCGGGATCGAGTACATGCTGAAATGCGCCGAGTCTCTTCCAATGGACATCTTCGGGATAGCACCATCCTGTGTGCCAGCCACTCATCTGGAGACCGCCGGTGCTCGACTCGACGCTGAAGAACTAAAGGAAATCATGAATCTCAAGAACATGATTGGGCTTGGCGAGATGATGAATTTCCCGGGCGTGATAGGTGGTGATTCTGGTGTCTGGGCCAAGCTTCAACTTTTCCGGGGCAGGGTTATCGATGGTCATGCCCCCGGGCTCAGAGGAAACAAACTGAATGCTTATCTCGCTACAGGTATCCTCTCTGACCACGAGTGCACCACCATCGATGAAGCAAGGGAGAAGTTAAATCGCGGAATGTATTTCATGATTCGAGAGGGCTCTTCGGAGAAAAACCTTGATGCCCTGCTCCCACTGGTTACCGACCAGACCTTCAAGCGATGCCTGCTTGTGGTCGATGACCGCAGTTGTGCTGATCTCCTGCGCGACGGCGACATAGATGCGGTGGTGAGAAAGGCGATAGACAGTGGACTCGACCCCATCCGAGCCATTCAGATGGCAACTATCAATACTGCGGAATACTTCCGGCTGCAAGGGTTAGGAGCGGCAGCTCCTGGCTATCGGGCAAACTTGGTGGTGCTCAACGATCTGGCAAACATCGAAGCGAATATGGTTTTCTATGATGGCAAGCTCGTTGCCGAAGATGGCCGGCTAATCATGTCCATCCCCAAGGTAACCGGTGGCAAACTAACTCACACCGTCAACATCAAGCCCTTCGAGGTAGAGTCACTGCGCCTTCCAGCTAGAGGCGAAACAGCCCCGGTGATCGAGATCGTTCCC
>CAZVBB010000067.1:0-5459 GCA_964625285.1 uncultured bacterium
AAAAAATGCCAAAAAGAACATATCAACCATCCAATAGAAAAAGAAATCGTTCTATTGGCTTCTTAGTGCGAATGCGAACGAAGGGAGGAAGAAAGGTCATCAGCAGACAACGGCAAAAAAAACGATGGCAAATTTAAGAGATGCCTCAATTTTCTTTCCCAAAAGAAGAACGATTGCATAATCCATCCCAGTTTCAAAAAGTTTTTCAATATGGCAGAAAACAAAAAAGTGAAGCTATTACCTTGTTTTTCCTGAAAAATGAATTAGGTCAAAATAGGCTTGGAATAAGCATTAACAGAAAATTCGGTGCTGTAAAAAGAAACAGAATAAAGCGGCTTGTAAGGGAAGCATATCGATTAAATAAGCAAAAATTTCTGTCGGGGATTGCTCGTCAGGATTCAGACACATTTGACATCGTCATTATCATTCATCGCCCCAAATATTTCACTCTTCATGAAACTACACAAGCTTTAGAGAAGCTTTTCTTCGGCATTCGTTCTCATTAATTATTCAGAGCGAGAAAAGGATTCAAGGGGTCAAGTGATAACAAAGGGCAGAGAGTAAATAAAAATAAAAAATTAAAAATTAAAATGCAAAATGACAAAGTAAAAATCAAAAATTTTAAATTTTAATCTGTAATTTTTATATTTGCATTTTGATATTTAATTTATCTGGTGACTGGTGCACTGGTGCTCTTCCTTTACCGTTCCAATCTATGTTTTGCTATTTCCTCGTTGGGCTTGAGCGGATAGTCAGCATTAAAGCAGGCAGTGCAAAACTCTTCTTTATCAACAGGCATTGCCTCTAGCAATCCACGAAGACTGAGGTACTCTAAACTATCCACCCCGAGGTGCTGGCGAATCTCCTCTATTCCGTGAGAGGAAGCTATCAGCTCCCCTTTTGCCTGAAAATCTATACCGTAGTAACATGGGAAACGGTGCGGAGGGCAACTTATTCGCAGATGCACTTCCCGCGCCCCAGCCTGTCGCAGGGCATTCATTCGCGTGCGTCCGGTTGTTCCTCTGACAATAGAGTCATCAACAACAATTACCTTTTTTCCACGAAAAAGACTTTTTATTGGACTAAGCTTCACGCGCACCTGAAAATCTCTAATTGACTGTGTCGGCTGAATAAATGTGCGACCAATATAATGATTTCTTACCATTCCCATCTCAAACGGAAGCCCCGACCCTTCAGCAAAGCCAAGAGCAGCATAGTTAGCAGCATCTGGGACAGGCACCACCAAATCTCCATCAGCAGTCATTTCTGCCGCCATCTTTTGCCCTATCATCTTTCGGGTAAGACAAACATTCCCGCCAAATATATTACTATCAGGTCGGGCAAAGTAAATATATTCAAAAATACAGAAGGAATGTTTCTTCTTTGGAAATGGTGTTAGGGAGTGCAGTCCATTTTTATCAATAAAGATTACTTCTCCTGGCTCTACATCCCGCAAATATTCTGCCCCTATTAAATCAAGAGCGCAGGTCTCAGAGGCAATTATATGAGCATTGTCTATCTTTCCCAGACAGAGAGGACGAAAACCATGTGGGTCACGGGCAGCAATTATCATATCCCTGGCCAAGAAAACAAGAGAGTAAGCACCCTTCAACTGAGAGATAGAATGAATAACTTTATCCTCAAAGTTCTTCTTTCGGGATTGAGCGATAAGATGAATGATTATCTCACTATCCATTGTTGACCGAAAAACTGAGCCTGAAGCCTCCAGGCGACTCCGTAATCGGGTAGAATTTATAAGATTACCATTATGAGCAACCGCTAATAGACCCCCACCGGCATAATCAACGAGAAATGGCTGAATATTTCTCACTGTAGAAGAGCCTGTAGTTGAGTAGCGAACATGTCCAATACTAAGATGCCCTGGAAGTGATTTATTGAATTTCCCGCCAAATACATCAACTACCAGCCCTATCCCAATGCGAGACTTCGCTTCTTTGCCATTAGCAGCGACAATTCCAGCGCTCTCCTCACCACGATGCTGCAAAGCGTAAAGTCCCAGGTAAGTTAGCTCTGCTGCGGCCTCATGTCCATAAACACCAAAGACCCCACAAGCCTCTTTCGGTCTATAATTTTCCATCATTTTACAAAAGCACCATATCACCAGTCTACAACATTCTAAATCCGCATCACGACTATAGATATCTGTAACCTTGAATTAAGTGAGACACTCTAAGTAAATCCGAAATCCTAAATCCGAAACTCGAAACAAATCCAAATGACCAAAATTCAAATGACCAAAACACGTTTTGAATTTCGAACATTAGAATTTAAATATTGTTTCGAATTTCGTGCTTCGTGCTTCGAATTTGCCCTATTGCTTCGTATTTCGTGCTTCGTGCTTTCTAATTACCCTCTACTCTCTACTCTCTACTCTATGCCTTGCCCTTAACATATCACATTTTTTTAATTACATTAATCTTTTTTTAATTTCTGATTCTATTATTTCCTTTTTCTTCTTAATTTCTGATTCTATTACTTCCATTCTCTTTTTAATTTCCGACTCTATTATTCCTTTTCTTCTTCCAAAATCTTCTATTGCTCTCAGGATTAACTCTTCACCTATTTGCTCAAGTGGCCCTATAAACCTTGACCTTGTTGCTACAATCAGCACAGGTAGTAGTGTCATTGATGATAATGAGGCAACCACCATACTCAAGGCAAGTAGATAACCAAGTCTTTGCAGGGAAACGATGTCTGCCAGGACCAGCACAAAGAATCCCATCCCCACCGAAAAAGCATTGATAGCAATCGCCTTTCCTGTAGTAGTCCATGTGTTGCTCAGAGCTATTGGCTCGGACTTCGTCCGGGCAAGTTCAAATTTGAACCGTGATGCAAAATGGATCGTGTAATCAATCCCAATGCCCACAATTATGCTCGCAGCCATAATTGTGAACGAATCTAATGGTATGTTAAAAATTATCATTACAACGGAGTTAACGAGCAGAGTAAAGAAAATTGGGGAGAGAGAAATTAATCCGCCGATTAGTGATTTTAACTGCAGAGTAGAAAGGACAAAAATCAGAAAAACGGAAATTAAGAGACTTTCAATTAAACTTCTTATTAACATTTTCTCATATTCCAACCCAATTATGTGCATTCCTGTCTGGCTGCCTGCTAAGATAACTCTGTTTTCAATATCATCAGCAAAGTCAGCGTACTTCAAACTGTCTATCCCTGCCCAGTCCTCATTTATTTCCCAGAGCTTATCTCTTAATATTTCATGATTAAGGTCGGGCATAAGAGGTGCAATTTTTGTAACAAGGGAGCTAATCCTCATCCGCTCTCCGTCAATATTTATAATTTCTAAAATATCTTCAGCTGCCCATTCCACTACCATCGGGTCTTCTGCATACAGTTGGGGAGCGTTCTTTCCTATAATAGCAACAAGCTCCTTATGATCTGGGGTTTTTATCAGTAATCTCTCTGTAATGTCATTAGCAATTGTGGCAATGATTTCTTCTGACAGGTTTGTTTCCTCAGCTAAATACTCATAAAATTTTATCCTCAGCATCTCTCTTATTGTTACATCAAATTGACCTTTAACGGCCTCTGTAGTAGATATAGCGATCAGATCTCTTACATTTTCAAGTGGGATATCAGTAATTCCTTTCTTTTCAGCCTCCCAGCTTATTCGGGATAGGATTCGTTCCACCCTCTCTCTTTTGAGCACCTCAATCAATTCAGGAGTAGATAAAGCAATTTCTACTCTTATCAGATCTGCCCTCAACTCTTCTTCTAAGTAGCGGTTGATTACTTCCACCACTTTAGTAGCTTCCTCTTTGTCTGTCGTACCCAACCTGAGCATAATAAGGGCTGTCGTAACATCTTCACCTACCATATGATGAAACATAGGATGTCCTTCAAGAAAAGTCCAGAGAAAGTCTATCTCCTCTCTCGTCTCCGGAATGATGTAGAGTCCAAGCATGCGACCATATGCCCTCTGGATCAGGTTAGCAATGGAAAGAGGATGGCTAATATTGTCTTGAAGCTCTAAGTATTCCTGTAAGGCGAGCATCTCCCGCAACACAATAGGCTCTTTTATGTCCCCCTCAACTAATAATTTGATAGGTATAGCACCACCAAATTTATCCATCATCATTTCTTCGGTTTTTCTAACTGGCGCCTCTTCTTCAAAAAGTTTAATTAAATCAACCTCCCACTTTAGATGGGGAACTGCAAGCAGCCCCACTATTCCAACAATAACACACCCTGTGATGAGGAAATTTTTATTTCTGAGAGTGTACTCTCCTACTTTCTCTATAACTCTTGTTATCCGAGCAGTTTCACTATATCTCTTCTGGTAGCCTGGTGCGGGACCTCTAATTTTCAAGAAGGATAGGCATGCAGGTAAAAAAGATAGCGATATGCCCGTGGCAAGCATTGTACCTATACCAGTGAAAAAGCCAAATTCCCGCACCACCCACATCTCGGCAGTCAAGAATGAGAAAAAACCAATTGAAGTAGTAATGCCAGCCAGTAGTATGGGAACACTTACTCTGCTCAGGGCATTTTTTATTTCCTGGATTTTGTTCTCTTCACTGCAAACATCCTCCTTGTATTTAGAGACCATATGAATCCCGTAGGCACTTCCGACAGCAATGAGTATCACCGGCATGTTAGTTGAAATAAAAGTAAGTGGAATTCCCATTAAACCCATTATTCCCAATGTCTGGATAGTGCTAATCAATATGGTGATAAGCACAAGAAAGACGCTATAGGCGCTCTTGAAGCTGATATAGAGAACAATTACTGAAACTATAATGGCAAGTGGAATAAGCCTTCTCAAATTGCTTAAAATAAGCTCCATGCCGAAGAGAATAATAAATGGCCCACCACTGAAGTAAACTTTTTCATCACCTGCGGTGTCGTAAACAACCTCCTTTATTTGACGTGTGGTTGATATCAAGTCTATGCCTTTCATAGTAACAGTAATCAATGCAGTACTGCCATCCTCAGAAATCATAAACCCCTTGAGGAGGTCATCAGCGAGAACACTCTCCCTCAAATTTTTAAACCCTTGCACATCCTGTGGAAGATTATCAATATCAATGATTTTAGTTGGCTCTAACCCCCTTTCGGTTCTTCTGATATCGGTGATATTGGTCAGGCTCATTACCGAGACAATTCCATCCATTGCCTCAAGCCTGCGAGTAACCTCATCTATTCTTTTTAAGGTTCCATAATTAAAGACATCTTCAGTTTCCAGCGCTACTGTGGCAATAGTATAAATTCCGAATTCATCCATAACTCTGGTAAGAAGCATTACTGATGGCTCATCTTTGTCCAGGTAACCTCTAAGATCAGCATCAATTTTGAGGTCTCCCAAAAAATATCCAAAGAAGAGAGTAACGGCAATAGTTATTACTATAATTGGCAAGCGGAATTTTAGAATCAATTCAGCGAATTTCTGCACTTTTTATCCTCTTCTGGTAACTGGT
>CAZVBB010000068.1:0-2207 GCA_964625285.1 uncultured bacterium
CTTTTGGACGAAGACCTGATGCCGCAAGTTTTTTAGCATCTTTTTGAGCTTGCTTTGCAAAAACCAGCTGCCAATTCACCACTTCAGTTCCTTACTGCATTTATTGACGGGTGTATCAAGTCCCTCTCGAATAGACTCTCTCATTCCTGGGATTGATAAGAGATGAAGAGTTTCCTGTATTGCTCGCCAATCCTCCTCTGCGATAAGAACAGCATTAGCCCTTTTGCCTGTGATCTGGATAGGCTGATGCGATGAAGCCACTTCGTCCAGCAGCTTATATAGTTTTGCTCTTGCTTTAGTAGTTGTTAATGTTAACATATTCATCACCTCCATTAAATATCGTACCATATTTCGTGCGTATTATCAAACTCTAATTTGCCTCAATTTGCTCTGGAATTCTAATGATGAGATGTAGCGCGCTTTTTTATAAAATTTACGCAATCTGATAAATCTATGGGTAGCTCTTCTTGTTCCCCTGTATCCATGTTCTTAAGGGTTACGATTTTTCTTTTCAGCTCATCCTCTCCTAAAATAGCGACATACTGGCACCCAAGCTTGTTGGCAAGGCGGAGCTGGTTCTTTAATCTTTTCCCTTCATAGTCCAGTTCGCTTTTTATTCCACTGCGCCGAAGCTCTTTCAATAGCTTTACCATCTTCTGAAAAGCTTCCTCACCCTGTGGAGCCAGATAAACACAGAGGCGAGACTCTCCAGGAGCAGCGACTTTTTCTTTTTCCTGAATAAGAATTACCCTCTCCATCCCAAGAGCAAAGCCAACAGCGGGTGTTGGCTCACCTCCCATTTTTTCTACGAGATTATCAAATCTTCCACCGGCAGCAACGGCATTTTGTGACCCCAGAGCCGGATGGGTTATCTCAAATGCAGTGCGCGTATAATAATCTAATCCTCTTACCAGGTATGGATGGAGATGATAAGATATATCAAGCGATTTGAGAGCGGTCTGAACTTTCTGGAAATGTTCTGAGCAAGAGTTACATAGATAGTCAGGGAAGGTTGGTGCATCTACTACTAATGATTGGCACTCTGGTCTTTTACAATCTAATACTCGCAAGGGGTTTTCGTTTAGTCTCCTATGACAATCCGAACATAGGGAGGTTTCTTCCCCAGCAAAGTATTCCTTGAGCTTTTCTTTGTAGGGACCCTGACAGATGGAGCAGCCAACACTGTTTAGCTCTAATTGCCCGCCCGTGATACCAAATTTATTGAGGAGATGCACCAGGAGGGAAATAATTTCAGCATCGATAGAAGGATTATCGCAGCCAATTGCCTCTGCTCCAATCTGATGAAACTGCCTTTCTCTTCCTGCCTGGGGGCGCTCTGAACGAAAAAATGGCCCCATGTAGAAAATTTTAGCAATAGGACTTTTATGGATTCCGTGTTCCAAATATGCCCTGATTATTGGAGCTGTCCCCTCCGGGCGCATGGTAAGGCTTCTTCCTTTTCCGTCAACAAAGCTGAACATCTGCTTGGTTACAATATCCGAGGTCTCGCCAACCCCGCTTATAAAAAGCCCTGTCTCTTCCAAAATCGGCGTCCGCAGTTCCTTATAGCAATAGAGGTCAAATACCTCTCGGGCAGTATTCTCCATCCTTCTCCAGACGCCTACCTTTTCAGGGAGAATATCTTCCGTTCCGCGTATTTTCTTAAAAGAGAGCTTGTCCATTTAAGTCACCAACGCACCAGTCCATAATAACCTTACCCTCTCATATTGCAAGACATAACCCCTTTCAATCATCAAGCCCGCCTAGGCGGGAGTGCCTTCAGTTTCTTTTCTAAGTCCTTTCTGTCAGTGATGAAAAGGACAGCAATTTTTCTGTCAGCTATATGATAAACGACACGAAAATCTCCAACCCTTAAACGATAGAGTGAAATTTTGGCTCCTCTAAGTTTTTTGATAGTGTCGCCCCTCGGGAAAGGGGAAATCTGTAGACGCTTTGTTGCCCGTAGTATCCTAAGTTTTGTTTTGGAGTCAAGCTTATTAATATCCTTTTGGGCAACTTTAGTGAAGACGACCTTAAATTCTTCCAAGGCCTCTCTCTGCTTTTTTAATGAGCGTGTCGATATCTATGGTTTCCCCAGCTAAATACTGTTGGTAGGCCTCCTCCAGTTTCTTTTTGAAATCAGGATGGCTGAGAAGGATGTAGTCCTCAATATCATCTTCTGAAAGGTGGTGTATGACTGCACAAGG
>CAZVBB010000068.1:2307-5334 GCA_964625285.1 uncultured bacterium
CAAGGACGAGAGCTCTCTCTCCATAATCATAAAGCTATCTGCATTAGTAAGGGCAATCATATCGGCTGAACCATGATATGTTGTTATCGGGAAGACTTCCCTTATATTACCTCTCATCTTCGTGGACACAGGTACAAAGCGTTTTCGCCCTTTTCTTCTATGGAAATCACTCATTAGTATTCCTTTACAGATATTACTGGATGCGTCTTTGCCCATCATTTTATTTAGAGCAGGCCTGATAAGTACCAGAAAGTCCAGGTACGTAGAAACGGGGTTTCCGGGAACCCCAAAAACGAGCGTTCTGCCCTTGACACCAAACAGGAAAGGCTTACCTGGTTTTATTGCTACCTTATGAAACATCTCTCTCACCTGGCATTTTTTTAGTATGCGTGGGACAAGGTCGTAATCTCCCTCAGAGACGCCCCCTGAGACGATAAGAACTTCATACTTTAACCCTTCTTTTATTCTGGAGGTGAGATGCTTTTCATCGTCTCGAGCTATCCCAAGATACTTTCCCTCTAAACCCATGGATGAGAGTAGTGAGCGGATGAGATGTGCGTTTGAATTGTAAATTTTTCCGTAGCTGACTCTCCTGCCAGGCTCAACTATCTCACTACCCGTAGCCAGGACAGCAATCTTTGGCATTTCATATACCTTGATTTTTGCTTTTCCCAGTGAAGCTGCGACGGAAATCTCAACTGCTCTGATGAGGGTCCCCTTCCGAAGAACAAGGGCTCCCTTTTTTATCTCCTCTCCTCTAAAACAGACATTCTCTCCCTTTTCAACCCGCTTCGCAACCTCTACCTGACTCATAATCTCTTCTACCTTTTTGGTAACTGGTGATTGGTAATTGGTAATTGGTAATTGGTAATTGGTGATTGGTGATTGGCGACTGGTGACTTCTCTTGTGACTTCTACCATTACCACACTGTCTGCTCCTTCTGGAATGGGAGAGCCTGTCATAATCTTTACACATTCCCCCTTCTTTATTGCAAATTTAGAGTAGCTGCCTGCCGGGGCCTCTCCTATGCAACGCAATCTGACAGGGACAGAGCTTATGTCGGCAGAGGAAACTGCATATCCATCCATTGCCGATTTGTCAAACGGTGGCATGTCAAATGGGGCAACGATATCCTCGGCAAGAACAAGCCCCAAGGCCTTTTCCAATGCTACTGTTTTAGCTTTTTGCCTTCTGACTTTACCAAGTATCTTTAGAGTAGCCTCTTCAAGTTCAAGCATTATGTGAGCCCTCCGTGTGGGGATTTTTTCTTCTCTAATAACTTAATATCGGTGATTTCAATGGTCTTATCATACATCTTGCACATATCATAAATGGTAAGGGCTGAGATTGCGCAAGCAAGAAGAGACTCCATCTCTACGCCTGTTCTTTCAATTGCAGATACATAAGAAGTAATGGCAATTCCATCATTGTGAAAAGAAAAGGATATTTTAACTTGAGAGAGCCATAACGGATGGCATAGAGGGATAATTGAAGGGGTCTTCTTTGCTGCCATTATTCCAGCTACTCTTGCCTGCTCCAACACATCTCCTTTTAATATCTCGCCATTTTTTATCAGGTTGAGAGTAGAGGGACTAAGTTTTATCATAGCTTGAGATATGGCAGTCCTCTTAGTTAATTCTTTCCCGCTCACATCAATCATACCATTCAATTTAGGCTGAAGACTATTAGAAAAGACTTTTGTTGATTTACTTCGGCCTTCGGCTTTCAGCCTATCTACCTTTTTCTTCACTTCATTATCCTCCGATATCACTCATTATGAATTCGCGTCGCTCTTTAGGCTCATCAGGTTCAGCCTTTTTTAATATGAGCTCATCCAGCGACCTTTCTAATTCTTCCCTGGAGCCGTTACGCAAAGCACCTCTGATATCAATGTTAGACGGTGAGAAAAGGCAGGAATACAACTTTCCTTCGGCGCTCAGTCGCAACCGATTACACCTGCTACAAAAATTTTCACTAATCGGACTTATGAAGCCTATTTGTCCTCTGGCATCGGGTATTCGGTAATTCACTGCCGGACCAGCACCTTTTGCGTCATCAGCGGGTAGGAGCCTACCAAACCGTTTCTCAATTAAGCTTTTGGTAATGTTGGTGGGAATCCTTTTCTTCTCAAGCGCTGAAAATCCCTTAGTTGTGGGGAAATACTCAATAAATCGCGTAGATACATCATGGTCAAGGGTTAACTTCACAAAATCAATTATTTCATCTTCATTTATTCCCTTAAGTAAAACTGTGTTTATTTTCACTGGCTTGAGTCCCACCGATAATGCCTCAAATATAGAGTTCAAAACAGAGGCAAGGGCATCCCTGCCTGTTAGCTCTATGTATCTCTCTTTTTTAAGTGTGTCAAGGCTTATGTTAACTCTCGCTAGCCCTGCTTCTTTAAGGGTTTTTGCTATTTCTCCCAACAAGACGCCGTTGGTAGTTAAGGTTATCTCGGATAAAGAATTGATTCTTTTAAGCATCCGCACAAGGTTTTCAATTCCAATTCTTACCAGTGGCTCACCCCCGGTTAGTCTTACTCTTCTTATTCCTTTTATGGATAGGATGCTCACGACATCTACTATCTCTTCATATCTCAATATCTCCTTAGATGCAAGGAATTTCTTCCCGCCAAGAGGATGGCAATAAATACACCTCAAGTTACATCTGTCAGTAACCGAGATGCGCAGGTAATCAATTAGTTTACAGCTCATGGTCTACGGTTCACAACTTACGGTTCACCAGTTTATCTACCTAAAAACGAGCTTTGCTCCATATCAACGATGGATGAGATTCTTCGGGCTTTGCCCTCAGAATGACAACAAAGTTGTCAGTTTACAAGTTCACTGTTCAGCGTTCTGAACTCCTGAACCTTTGAACTTCCAAACCCTTTTCACTTTGAATCATCGTTTTAATCTTTCTTCCTTTTGCACAAGCGATGAGCGCCTTTGGCGCAATTTCCTATATATTTTCTTTAAATACATTGACTGATGATGCTTTAAAGGTAAGAAAAATTTTCTTCCCTA
>CAZVBB010000069.1:0-5312 GCA_964625285.1 uncultured bacterium
TGATAACTGCCCCGAGACAGATAACGGCATCATATTTACGGCTTTTTGCCATCTTTTGCGCTACATAAGGAATTTCAAATGAGCCAGGAGCCCAGACCACCTCTATCTCTTTTTCCTTCGCGCCATGTCTCATTAGAGTATCAATGGCTCCATCAATGAGTTTCTCAGTAATTAATTCGTTAAACCTTGCCCCCACTATTCCAAATTTCTTCTCTGTGACAACTAACTGTCCTTTCATTACCCTTACCATAGCTCACCTCCGTGTTTTACTTAACAGGCTGTCACAAAACACGTTCCAGCCTGTGTAATTAAGGGCGGCACTTTTGTGACGCCCTATTTACTTAAACTTTTAGAAAGTGACCAAATTTTACCTTCTTCGTCATCAGGTATTCCCGATTAAACTTATGAGGGTGAATCTCAATGGGAATTCTTTTCACCACCTTAAGTCCATACCCCTCCAGCCCGACAATCTTTTTGGGATTATTGGTAAGCAGCCTGATTGTTGAGAGACCAATATCAGTCAGTATCTGCGCCCCAATTCCATAATCTCTTAAATCGGACTTAAATCCCAACTTCTTATTTGCCTCTGCAGTATCCAGCCCATCATCCTGAAGCACATAGGCGCGCAGTTTGCTGAGAAGCCCAATTCCTCTACCTTCCTGCCGCATATATACCAGAACCCCTTCTCCCTCATCAGCAATTTTCTTTAATGCCTCAGCCAATTGCTCTCCACAATCGCATCTCTTGGAACGAAAGACGTCTCCTGTAAGGCACTCTGAGTGAACCCTGACCATGACATCCTTTTTGTTATTCACATCTCCTTTGACAAGAGCAATGTGATGTTCTTTGTCAATAGTTGTCTCATACATAATCAACTTAAATTCACCAAACTCTGTAGGAAAGTTAGTGGTAAGAACCCTTTTAATCAATTTCTCTGTCTGGCGACGATAGGCAATAATATCGGCAATAGTTATAATGTGAAGCTTATGTCTCTCAGCAAACTTTATAAGCTCCTCACCACGAGCCATTGTACCATCATCATTCATAATTTCACAGATGACGCTCGCAGGATATAACCCGGCAAGCAAGGCAAAATCAACAGCAGCTTCAGTATGCCCGGCTCTCCTGAGCACTCCTCCTTGCCGAGCTCTTAAGGGAAAAATATGCCCCGGACTGACCAGGTCCCCTGGCTTTGTCTTCGGGTTGACAATGACTTTTACTGTCAAGGCACGATCATAAGCAGAGATGCCTGTCTTTATCCCTTTTTTTGCATCAACTGATACAGTAAAGGCGCTCCCAAAATGATCATCTCCATTGCTTACCATCGGATAAAGTTTGAGTTTATTTAATCTCTCATCTGTAGTAGGAAGGCAGATAAGCCCCCGTCCATACTTCGCCATAAAGTTTATTGCCTCAGGAGTAACTTTTTCTGCAGCTATGACCAGGTCCCCTTCGTCTTCTCGCTTTTCATCATCAACAATAATAATCATTTTCCCTTGACGAATACTGTTGATAGCTTGAGAAATGGAGTTAAATTTCATAATCAAAAAACCTCCGATAGATTTGCTTGATATCCAAGCTTAACCAAAAAATCATTTGTAATATTACCACCCTGTTTTCCCAATAATTTTTCTACATATTTTGATATGATGTCTGCCTCCAAATTAACTGTCTCTCCATCTTTTTTTACTCCTAATATAGTAGCCTGCGCAGTATGAGGAATGATTGCCACGGTGAAGTTTTGATACCCGCAGTCAACTACCGTTAAACTTACTCCATCAATGGCAATTGAGCCCTGAGGGACTATATACCTAATTATCTTTTGTGAAGCACTAATTCTTAGGGTAAAATTACCTTTCACTCCCCTTTTTTCCTCTATGGTTCCAACCTCATCAATATGTCCGCTGAGGAGATGCCCTCCCAACCGTTCATTTAGTTTCATCGCCCGCTCCAGATTCACCGCCCCTCCTATTGAGAGCATAACTAAGTTGGTTCTTTTAAGGGTTTCCGGGATAATATCAACTGAAAATGAATCTAAATTGACTCCCTTTACGGTAAGACATACCCCGTTAATTGAGATACTATCTCCAACTTTTATGTCTTCCATTACTTTTACTGCCTTAACTGTAAGAAGGGTAGAGACACTTCCCTTTCTCATCTCCCCTATCCTACCCACTTCTTCAATCAATCCTGTAAACATAAAATATGCCCTTCGGGCAAATTGCAAATTTTAAATTGCAAATTTTAAATTGCAAAATTATCTCTTCGCCTTTGGTCATCTTTCCTAACATTTTTCATTTTGCATTTTACATTTGCTTCATCGGGTATCCTTCAATCAGCATGTCTTCCCCGAATCGCCTTACCTTAACTCTTTTCAGGGGGACTGCCTCACTGATACTTCTTATTCCCTCACCACCAACGGCAGTAGGAGCATCCCTGCCCCCAATTATCTTTGGAGCAATAAAAAAGAGAGCCTTGTCAACTATTCTTGCCGATAACGCTGAAGATAAGACCTCTCCTCCACCCTCAAGCAAGAGGCTAATTACTCCTAATTTTCCTAACTTTTTCATAAGTTCTTTGAGGTCTATTCTTCCTCCCTTATCGCCAGTAATGAGGACTTCAGCACCTGTTTTTTTTAGCTCATTTATTTTGCTTATTGTAGCATATTTTGTGGTAGCAATCATCGTTTTTGGTTTACCTGCAAGAACTCTGGCTTTAAGGGGAATCCTTGCCTGGCTGTCAAGAATGACTCTGATTGGCGATTTAATTTCGTTTCTTATCTTTAACTCAGGGTCATCCTCAATGATAGTGTTAACGCCAACAAGAATGGCATCTACCTCTGAACGGAGTTTCTGGACATACTCTCTCGCCTTTATTCCGGTGATCCATTTTGATTCTCCGGTGCGAGTAGCAATTTTCCCATCAAGACTCATAGCTATCTTCGCTGTAACAAACGGCTCTCCTGTTTTGATAAACTTAATGAAGGCTTCATTCAGTTGCTGCGCCTCGTCTTCAAGAATACCTGTTTTCACATTTATTCCTGCAGATTTAAGGCGACGAAATCCCTCTCCTGAGTTTAGTGGATTTGGATCCTGCATTGCCACTACTACCTCGCTTATTCCTGCCTCTATAATCTTATCTGTGCATGGAGGGGTCTTTCCATAGTGATTGCACGGCTCAAGATTTACATAGAGAGTAGCTCCCTTTGCAGATTCACCAGATTCCTCTAAGGCATTTATCTCAGCATGAGGAAGCCCCGCTTTTTTATGGTAACCTTTTCCTACAACCTGCCCATTACAGACAATAACTGCTCCCACCATTGGATTAGGAGATACATCTCCCCTTCCCTTTACCGCTAGCTTCAGGGCAGCTTTCATATATCTCTCATCATTATTCATTTTTTACAAGGTCTCTGAAAAAAATACCCAGAGCCCTCTGATTACGCCGATTACAGGAAGATTACACCGATTGTCTCAACGATAAAAATCTGTGTAATCCATATTTTATCTGTGTAATCAGAGATTGCTGACTTTTTCAGCAATTTCTTTACTTCAAGCCCGGTTAATTCATACCTAACCTGTCTACGTCCGCCCCAGACGGACAACTACAGCCTGTACAAAATCCACGGTGGATGTGAATAATACTAGCTTATAGTAACATAGTATAAACTTAGTATCAAGGATTTTATTGACATTTGCTTGTTGTCTAATAGATAATGATGGACATACGTTAAGGAAAAGGAATCAGGAAGATGGAAAGAGGTGGTAATGAAGAAACAAAAACTTAGCATCGGGTTATTTGGGTTGGGCACGGTCGGAAGCGAGGTTGTCAAATTATTGATAAAAGGGAGAAGAGAGCTTAAACGACGCTATAATATAGAGCTTCACTTAAAAAGAATTGTGGAAATAGACCTAAATAGCGAAAAGGCAAAAATGACTCCACAGAGCATACTCACCCCCTTAGCTGATGACATCCTCAATAACCCAGAGATAGACACTGTAATTGAACTTATAGGCGGTATCTCTCCGGCAAAGAGGATACTCCTCACAGCGCTTAAAGCTGGAAAAAACGTAGTTACTGCAAATAAGGCATTATTAGCTACGGATGGCACCTGCATTGTAAGAGAGGCAGAAAAGAATAATTGTCACATTGGCTTCAGAGCAGCAATTACTGGTTGTCATGAGATTTTAAACTATCTGGCTCACACCAGCACAATTCAATCAATCATCGGCGTCTTTAATGGCACTTCAAACTATATTTTGAGTGAGATGGAGCAAGCTAATGAAAGCATGGAGAAAACTTTAAAGAAGGCGCAGAAATGTGGCTATGCAGAACAAAATCCATCGCTGGATATCGATGGAATAGATACAGCTCATAAGCTGATTATCCTCGTCAGACTGGCGTTTGCCACTACTTTAGGAATGGATGAGCTTCACATAGAGGGGATAAGAGACATAGCACTTCAGGATATTCAATTTGCACGAGGGATGGGATACAGAATAAGGCCACTGGGCATCGCCAGGCGCGATGGTAATAAAATTGAAGCGCGAGTGCATCCCTGCCTTCTCCCCGAAGAAGCACCATTATCTCTCTTAAAAGGGGTGGAAAATGGCATTCAAATTAATGACCGCTCAAGAGGTCACACGGCATCTTTTGCTGAAGGGGCAGGAGGTGCTCCAGCAGCCAGCGCCGTTATTTCTGACCTTATTGATATTGCTAAAGGGAAAAGTACTATCTGGCCACGGGAGACGGGAGAGAAATTATCAGTGAAACCAATGAATCAGGTAAAGTGCAAGTATTACATCCGTTTTAATGCAGAAAATAAACCCGGCGTCCTTGCCCTGATTGCATCTTTCTTAGGGAAGCATCATGTCAATATCAGAACTGTAGTACAAAAAGGGGGAAATCGCCGTAACTTTGTTCCAATCATTATGACTACCGATGAAACAAAAGAAGAGAATATTCACAGAGCTCTCAAGCTGATTGACCAATTAGAAGTAATCAAGGAAAAATCAACACTAATTCGAATACAAGATTAAGGAGTGCACCAGTCCCCAGAACACCAGCACACCAGGCACCAGTGCACCAGTCACTCTAAGTCCGAAATTCGAATATCGAAATTCGAAACAAATCCAAATGACCAAAATTCCTGCCTGCAGCGGGCGGGCAAAATCCAAAACACGGGTTTAGAACATTAGAATTTCGAATTTAGATATTGTTTCGGATTTCGTGCTTCGTGCTTCGAATTTTGCCCCATTGCTTCGTATTTCGTGCTTCGTGCTTTCTAATTACTCTCTACTCTCTACTCTCTA
>CAZVBB010000070.1:0-5205 GCA_964625285.1 uncultured bacterium
GGATACTCTCAACAATATATGGCAAGTTGAAGAAAGAAGCAAGAATCAGCGAGGTGCTCAGAATATATCATAAGTTTTATCAGAACGAACCATTCGTTAATGTGTTAGATGATGAGCTGCCAGAGACAAGAGCCGTTTCTGGAACAAATTACTGCAAGATTGGATTGCGCCTTGATCGGTCAACGAAGAGAGTAATCATTATCTCTGCCCTGGACAATCTCATTAAGGGAGCTGCCGGCCAGGCAGTACAAAATATGAATATTATGTGTGGATTTAATGAAACAGAGGGGCTGAACCTCTCTACTCCTATTCCATAAGAAAAAAATGATTAAAGAGATATCTGGAGGAGTCGCTGTTCCCCGTGGTTTTCGTGCAGACGGAGTTAGCTGCGGAATTAAAAAAAACGGGAAAGATTTAGCGATTATCTTATCTGAGGTAAGAGCGCGGACAGCGGCTCTTTTCACCACAAACAAGTTTCAAGCTGCTCCACTTAAAATTACTCAGAAGCACTTAAGAGATGGAATGGCACAGGCAATAATCATTAATAGTGGAAATGCAAACTCTGCAACTGGAGAGGAAGGCTTAAGGGATGCTCGGAAAATGGCAAAACTCACCGCGATAAAGTTAGGAATAGAAGAAAACGATGTCCTCGTTTCTTCTACTGGCATTATTGGAAAAAAATTGCCGATGGACAAAATCAAAGCAGGCATTGAAAAGTTCTCTCCCCTTGGTGGCATTGTGGGAGGTAAGAGAGTTGCTGAAGCAATAATAACGACGGATACGTTTCTCAAGGAAGTAGCTGTTACCATAAAAGTGGGAGGAAAAAAAATAACGATTGGTGCCGTAGCCAAAGGAGCGGGGATGGTCTCTCCTTACCTTGCAACAATGCTTTCTTTTATTACTACCGATGCTCTAATTACGCCAGCAGCTCTCAACTATGTGCTCCGAAAAAGCGTAGAGACCTCATTTAATATGATCACTATTGATGGTGATATGAGCACAAATGATATGGTAGTCATTCTTGCCAATGGGCTGGCAGGAAATAAGGAAATAACCATGAAAGAGCTCGGAAAATTTCAGGATGCAATTACATTTGTAACTTCGTCATTAGCTAAAATGATTGTCAAAAATGCTGAAGGAGCAACGAAATTCGTAACAGTAGAAGTAAAAAACGCTCCTAGTTTCGACGCGGCAAAAATGGCATCCCTTGCCATTGCTAAATCAAACCTTGTGAAAGCCGCACTTTATGGATGTGATCCAAATTGGGGAAGGATTATCTCTGCACTCGGTAGCTCAGGAATAAACATTAATCCGAAAAAGATAGACATTTACATTGGAGGAGTAATGGTTGCCCAGGATGGAGTAGGGGCAAATTTTAACTCTCAGATGGTTAAGGAGAAAATGACTCAGGAGACATTTACCATTCTTGTAGATATGAAAATAGGAAACAAAGAAGTAACGGCGTGGATGTGCGACCTTTCCGAAGATTATGTAAGAATAAACTCTTCCTACTCAACTTGAACAACCGTTTAAAGGTTCAGAGGTTCAGGGTTTAGAGGTTAAGAAAAACCAGGTAAATATTTAGTGAAAGTCGTCCAATTTTAGGCACATAGGCACTAAGGCACAGAGTTTAATAGCAGAGCATTTTTCCTTGTGCCTTGTCTTTATTCTTTGTGCCTTTGCCACTTTGTGCCTTTCAGTCAACGGAGTTGAATGAGTATTTACAAACCCAGAACGGTGAACGGATAACAGTTACTGCTCAGGAGCTCTTCTTCCCACCTTTTTCCGTCAGCTCAATGAGAACACGCGGGGCATTATCTCCCATGCGCGGAGAGATATGGACAAGGCTGGTATAGCCACCTTTTCGATCCTTAAAGCGCGGGGCAATCTCTTTAAAAAGTTTTCTGATGACTTCCTTGTCCCCAATCACCCTTCCCACATTTCTTACTGCTGAGAGGTCATTTTTTTGAGCAGTCATGATGAGCTTTTCAGCCATTCTTTTTAATTCCTTTCCTCTCGCCTCAGTTGTCCTTATCCTCTCCTCAGTAAAGAAAGACTTCAGTAAATTAGTCAGAAGGGCATGGCGACGCCCTCTTGCTAAGCCTAATTTTTTAACGCCTTTTTTGTGTCTCATTTTCCTCGTCCTTGAAAGAAAGACCCATCTCTGCAAGAATTACCCTTAATCCCTCTACGGATTTTTTGCCAAAATTTTTATACTGCAGCAGTTCCTTGCGTGTCTTCTGAATTAAATCTCCTACAGTTTTGATACCTGCTGTATCGAGACACTTTGCAGCGCGCACGGATAGCTCTAACTCACTCATACTCGTACTTAAGTGCTTCTGGCGCAACTGTTCATCCTTACTTATGTCGGGCACTTTAACTTCTTCTATCTCATCTCCTGGAGAGACAAAAATTGCAAAGTGTTTTCTCAGTATATCTGCCCCTTCCACGATTGCTTCCTGAGGGGAAATTACACCATTAGTCCAAACTTCCATAATCAGACGATCATAGTCAGCCCCCTGCTCAAGAGAGGAGCTTTCAACATGAAAGTTGACTTTCTTTACAGGGCTATAAATAGAATCAATGGGAATTACTCCTATTGGCTGGTCCTTTTTCTTATTCTTTTCTGCCGGCACATAACCCTTTCCTTCCCTGACTACCATCTCCATCTGAAGATCGAAACCGTTATTTAAGGTAGCAATGTGCAAATACGAATTTAGTATCTCAACACGATCGTCAGTAATAATATCAGCTGCCACTATCTCTTTTTCTCCACGCGCCCTTATCCAGAGAATAGATGGGCCTTCTCCATGAAGCTTGATTGAAAGCTGTTTCAAATTAATGATTACATCAGTAACATCTTCAAGCACGCCGGGAATTACCCCAAATTCATGCAAAACCCCCTCAATTCTCACTGAAGTTACTGCTGCTCCACGAATAGAGGAGAGAAGAACGCGCCGAAAATTATTCCCAATTGTTACACCATAGCCACGCTCAAGCGCTTCAACCGTAAGCTTACCATAGGTTGGGGTTAGTGTTTTCCCATCCCATTCTATCCTGCGAGGAAACTTCAGTCCTTCCCATTTTAAACTCATTTTTTTCCCCTGAATATGTGCACCAGAGCACCAGTCACCAGCCTAAATACAAGCTAAAATCCTAAATTCGAAACTCGAAACAAATCCAAATGACCAAAATTCCTGCCTGCGGCAGGCAGGCAAAATCCAAAACACGGGTTTAGAACATTAGAATTTCGAATTTAGATATTGTTTCGAATTTCGTGCTTCGAATTTGCCTTATTGTTTCGTGCTTCGGATTTCGAGTTTCGTGCTTTCCTATCCACCTATGCTCTTCTTGAGCAAAATCCGATGACAAGTTGTCCATCAACAGGAACAGATATTTCCTCCTGAGAAGGAATTTTAGAGACTTTTGCAGTTACCTTCGTTTTATCCAGTTCAAGCCATGAAGGAATCTCTCTATTCTCTGTTATTTTCATAATATTTTTTATTCCTTTCCTACTTTTTCCTCTTATATCAACAATGTCTCCTGCTTCAACCAGATATGAAGGGATGTCTACGCGATGATTATTAACTAGAAAATGTCCATGCCCGATGAGCTGCCTTGCTTCCCTTCTGGAGACAGCAAACCCAGAGTGATATATCACATTATCAAGTCGTCGCTCAAGAAATTGCAACAGGTTCTCCCATGTAACGCCGCGTCGCGCTTCCGCCATCCTAAAATAAAGACGAAACTGTTTATCAAGAATACCATACATCTGGCGCAGTTTCTGCTTTTCACGTAACCCTCGTCCATAATCAGAGATTCTTGGAGATCTTCCTTTTCGCTCACCAGGAGAAGAGTTCCGTTTTTCAAGAGTGCACTTGGTTATACACCTATTCCCTTTAAGAAAAAGTTTTTCTTTCTCGCGGCGACAAAGCCGACAGACAGGACCCAAATAACGAGCCATTTCTTAAACCCTCCTCCTCTTACGGGGCCTACAACCATTGTGAGGAGTAGAGGTAACATCCTTAATCAATGTTATTTCTAATTCTGCTGACCGGAGCGACTTTATTGCCGCCTCCCGACCTGAGCCAGGCCCTTTTACATAAACCTCGATCTTCTTCATTCCACGCTCGACGGCTTTACGAGCGCAAACTCCAGCCGCCTCCCGTGCCGCAAATGGAGTGCTCTTTCGTGTCCCTTTAAAACCAGAGCTTCCCGCACTTGCCCATGCCAGAGTATTGCCACTGAGATCAGTTATTGTAATGATGGTATTATTAAATGTCGCCTGAATATGTGCTATCCCCCTAATAATCTCTCTCTCAGATTTTTTCATTTCTTGCCTTCCATCTTTTTAACAGCTTCTTTTCTTCTCACCCCCACAGTCCGTCGGGGGCCCTTGCAAGTGCGAGCGTTAGTACTCGTCCTTTGTCCCCTGACAGGCAAACCACGGCGATGACGTGTCCCACGATAAGTACCGGTGCTAATCAATCTCTTTATATTTGAAGAAACCTCACGACGCAGATTGCCCTCAATAATATATTTTCTCTGAATGACTTCTGCTATTCTACTTACCTCCTCCCCGGCTAAGTCTTTTACTCTTATATCAGCACTTACATTTGCCTCTTCAAGTACCCTTGCTGCCGTTACTTGTCCAATGCCATAGATATATGTAAGCCCAATTCGTATTTTCTTCTCCTTGGGAAGATCTACACCTACTATTCTTGCCACTTTTTCCTCCGTGTGTCAGCCATCAGCTTTAAGTGCACCAGTGCACCAGAGCACCAGTCATTCTAAATCCGCATCACGGCTATAATTCTCTGAAACCTTAAATTAAGTGAGACACCCTAATCAAATCCGAAATTCGAAATCCGAAACTCGAAACAAATCCAAATGACCAAAATTCCTGCCTGCGGCAGGCAGGCAAAATCCAAAACACGGGTTTAGAACATTAGAATTTCGAATTTAGATATTGTTTCGGATTTCGTGCTTCGAATTTGCCCTCTGCTCTATGCCTTTTCGCCTGGTGACTGGTGCGCTATGGTTATCCTTGTCTTTGTTTATGTCTGGGATTTGTGCAGATAACCCTCAAGACACCATGGCGGCGAATAATTCGGCACTTCTCACAAATTTTTTTTACTGATGCTCTAACTTTCATTTACATCTATAGATAATTCTTCCACGCGAAAGATCATAAGGAGATATCTC
>CAZVBB010000071.1:0-5166 GCA_964625285.1 uncultured bacterium
TCTTTTGCATGTTGATGCAGGAATCAACTTCATCAATAGAAATCCTGAAATTCATCCAATAGAATACAACGGAACGAGAAAACATCTTATCAAAAGGTTTCCATACAAAATCATTTATCTTATAGAGGAAGAAAAAATAATAATCCTTGCTGTAATTCATGGCAAGAGAAGACCTTGTTTAATAAAAAAGAGAATAGATAGCATCTAACAAATCATTCCTGTGGATGACTAAAGCCACCGTAGAATTCTATCGTTAGACTGCCAGATGTTTACAAAAATGAGAAAGGAGGATGTCTGATGGGAACATTTTATACGGGATGCCAAATTGAAAATCATATTCATCGAGAAAAGAGAACACATATACCAAAATTACTTGTTGATACAGGAAGTGAGTATACATGGATCTTAGAGAAGACCCTTAAGAAGATTAGAGTTGCTCCTGAAAAAAAAGACATATCATTCATTATGGCAAATGGCCAAATAGTTACACGTAGTGTGGGATTTGCTATTGTCCGGATTGATAAATATTTTACTATTGATGAAATAGTATTTGCCCAAGACGGTGATATGCAGTTGTTAGGAGCAAGAACTTTAGAGGGGTTGAACCTTACTGTAGACTCTCAACAAAAAAAACTTGTTGCGGCAGGTCCTGTGCCTGCAGCCTAACAAGTTACTGCACACGACCAAAAAGCTGATGCTTTTCGCCGGGTGAGTTCTAGCGTTAGTTTCATAAAGAAATGAATAGAAAAGGAGAAACAATCACCTTGTCGATACTCTACATCGTTTTTGGCGTGGCGTTCTTTTTTGCCATTCCCGAGTTTATCCCGATTTATGATGAGCTGCACAACTGGCAACTTGTCGGCCTCCCTATTGGTACCCGGGTCTTGATCAGCATCCCGCCAGTTCTGTGGCTTTGTCTTGCTCTGGCAGGGACAACAGGCATTCTTGCGCTCAATCGGAAGTACAATTCACCATGGATAAACCTAGGCTTTTTTGTGGGCCTGATCGTGACAGGCGCAGCCGTAATCATTGCCCTGTTTCTGCCTTTGATTGACATAAACATAATCATAGTAAATAGTTAACAGCGGAAAAAGATGTCAGGAGCCTTTTATTGTGTATTTAACAGAATTGTAGATATAATGTATAATTATGTTGTAATAACAAGCAATACAATTAAAGGAGAGGCACATGTCCAGAGTAAGCAAGGTAATTAGCGTGTCCATTCCCCCGGGAATGGCTAAGGAAGTGCAAAGGGTTGCCAGGGAGGAAAGCCAGACCCGGAGCGAACTTTTTCGTGAGGCGCTAAGGCAATATATCGCCACTCGTTCGCGCTGGCGCGCTCTGCAGCAATATGGAGCAAAGCAGGCAAGGAAGCTGGGTATCAAGGAAAGCGATATTGAACGCCTCATAGATGAATACCGCTCCGGAACGAAAGCATGATCCGGGTGGTGGCTGATACCAACGTATTAGTTTCTGCTATAGTCTTCGGAGGTATTTCAAGTAAAATATTGGATTTAGCCAGGGATGACAAGATAGAACTTTTAACTTCCAAGGCTATACTTTATGAACTTGCGGGAGTGCTCGAATCTAAATTCCAATTCACTCCAGACAGAATTAAGGAAACCCTTTTCGAAATAGGAACAATCTCCACAATTGTTAATCCGGATCGCTCAATTTCAATTATTAAAGCAGATAAAGCAGATAATAGAATTTTAGAGTGTGCTGTTAAAGGGAAGGTACAATATATTGTTTCTGGAGATACTAAACATCTACAACCCTTAGGAAGTTATCGGGGAATAACCATTCTCAGTCCGGCTGGTTTTATGAAGCGGTTTCAACCAGTGTGCCCGGAAAAAGATGTCAGGAATCTTTTATTGTGATAATATACTTGAAGAAAAGTTAGGAGATTTCTGAGAAATTCAGAAATCTCTGATTACACAGATTAAAAAAAGCAGATTACACAGATTATCGGGTATAATAATGAATATTATACCAGGAGGAGAGATGAAATTCTTTTTGGATACGGCAATTGTTGAGGAAATAAGATGGGCAACCAGTCTCGGGATTGTTGATGGGGTGACAACTAATCCCAGCCTTATTGCACGCTCGGGAAGGAAATTTGAGGAGGTTGTAAGAGAGATTACCGAGATTGTTGATGGTCCAATCAGCGCCGAGGTGGTAAGTTTAGAGGCAGAAAAGATGGTAGAGGAAGCAAGGAAATTATCAAAAATTCATAAAAACATCGTGATTAAGATTCCTTTCATTGAAGAAGGAATAAAGGCAGTTAAAATTTTAAGCAAGGAAAGAGTGAAAACGAATGTTACCCTTGTCTTTTCTGCTAACCAGGCTTTAATTGCCGCAAAGAGTGGAGCTGATTATGTGAGTCCCTTTATTGGAAGGATTGATGATATCGGAAGTTGTGGAATGAAGGTGGTAGAGGAAACGGTGAAGATTTTTAAAAATTATAACTATAAAACAGAAGTGATTGTCGCCAGTATTAGGCATCCTCTGCATGTGATAGATGCCGCTACAATTGGAGCTCATATTGCTACTATCCCTCCAGATGTTTTAAAAAAGATGATTTCTCATCCCTTAACCGATAAAGGCGTAAAGACCTTTTTGGAGGATTGGAAGAAGGTTCCAAAAAGTTAGAGAGAGGGAAACTATGAATAAAGAAAAGATAAAATCCTACCTTTATTTGCATGCCGTCCTGCCGCAACTTGAAGAGATAGTAGAATTTTCCGAAGAAGCAAAAGATATTGCAAAAAATTGGAATGCTTCCATTCAGCTTGGCGTGAAGAGTGGGCCCAGGGTCAGCCTGGTTTTCAAAAATGGCAGATTAGAAGCAAAAAGAGAGAAAGCGCCTTTGCCAACAGTTGGACTATTTTTTCTCAAGCACTCGTCTTTAAATAAGATGTTTGAAGGCAAGCAGGTTATCCCGTTAGTCTGGAAAGGATTCTGGTGCCTCTCGTTGCTCAAGGGTTTCAGCAAGCTAACAAAAAAGATGGAGCGTTATCTGCGACCTGATGAGGAGTTTCTGAAGACGGAAGAAAACTTAAAATTTTATCTTAAGGTTACACTTTATACCCTTCTGTGGGGAATAAAGGTTGTGGGAGAGAACGATAGCAGCTTTAAAATTAAAAGAGCCAATGCCACCATCTCCCGATTTCCCTCTGGAGTTTTTCAGGTAGAGATATTACCTGATGGACCTTGCGGGTATATTACGATGGCTGATGGGAAATTTTTGCCTTCCAAAGGAAAACACCCCTCCCCTACTTCTACATTTCAGATAAAGGATACGAGCATTGCCTATAAAATGTTTCAGGGAGAGGTTGACTTTATGGTAGGGCTGGGGACAATGGACTTAAGAATAGTCGGGCTTGTGTCATTCGCTGAAGCAATGAGCATAATTATGGAGAAGCTAATGGAATATCTTCCTGGGGAGGATAAATAAATGAAGGCATATAAATTTGATAAGTCAATTGAGCTTTTTAAAAGAGCAGGAAATGTAATACCAGGGGGAATTTATGGTCAGAGA
Organism: uncultured bacterium; assembly: GCA_964625285.1. Lineage (GTDB taxonomy): Bacteria > NPL-UPA2 > NPL-UPA2 > NPL-UPA2 > NPL-UPA2 > NPL-UPA2. The sequence continues at coordinate 3,539 of CAZVBB010000071.1, forward strand.
CATCCTGGATTTATGGTTCCGGGATATTTCCCTTATTTTGCATCAAGAGGAGAAGGATGTCGGTTTTGGGATGTTGATGGACAGGAATATATTGACTATATGTGCGGGTTTGGGCCAATAATTTTAGGGTATAATTATCCAAAAATTGAAGAGGTAGTCAATAAAGAAAAAGCCATGGGAGATTGCTTCAACCTATCTACTGAAAGAATGGTAGAGCTTGCGGAATGCCTGGTATCTCTAGTGCCTGTGGCAAAGTGGGCAGTCTTTGGTAAAAATGGCTCCGATGTTACAACATATGCCACTCAAGTTGCCAGAGAATATACCGGGAAGAAGAAGATTATTATGGTTCAGGGTGAGTATCATGGCTCTCACCCCTGGTGCAGCCCCGGATATGGAGGAATAATTGAAGAAGATAAAGCAAACACTTTGATATTTAAGTGGAATAATACAGAAGGGTTTTTAGAATTGGTGGATAAATATAGAGGCGAGATTGCCGGAGTTATTATGACTCCTTATCATCATCCAGCTTATGCCGACCAGGAGTTTCCCAAAGACGGGTTCTGGGAAATTATTCAGAGCACCTGTAATAAGGAAGGCATTGTGTTAATCCTTGATGATATAAGGGCAGGATTCAGATTGGACCTGAGAGGTTCCAATGAATACTTTGGATTTAAGCCTGATTTGATTACTTTTTGTAAGGGAATGGCAAACGGACATCCAATTTCTGCTTGTGTGGGCAGAGATGAACTAAGGAAAGCAGCTTCCGGGATTTTCTTCACTGGAACTTTTTATTTTTCCCGGGCGCCGATGGCGGCAGCGATTGCTACCATAAAAGAGTTGAAGGCAATTGATGGGATAAATCATATGTTTAAGATGGGAAAAATGCTTCAGGATGGATTAGGGCAGCTTGCAAAGAGTCATAATCTGGAAGTCTCTATTACCGGCCCACCACCAATCCCGTTTATGAAATTTAAAAATGAAGATAATTTTATCCGCAGCCAATTTTTCTGTTCTGAATGCACAAAAAGAGGAGTGTTTTTTCATCCACACCACAACTGGTTTATTTCTTGCGCCCATAAGGAGAAAGATATAAAAGAAACCCTGGAGGTGGCAGACGCTGCTTTCAAGGCAGTAAAGAAAAAATTTGGAAGCTAGGAATTTGGAAAATTCCTATGCGGATTAGGGAGTTTGAGGGAAACAATCTGGTTTCCCTCATGGGGTGACAGTCCCGCCCTCTATGAGAGGGCGGGACGCCCGAGGGGCGGAGCCCCTTAGGGAAGGTATCCGCCGAGGCGGATAGCTTGCAAGTAGAGAGGTCTCTGAAAAAATACCCAGAGACCCCTGATTACACCGATTACAGGAAGATTACACCGATTGTCTCAACGATAAAAATCTGTGTAATCTATATTTTATCTGTGTAATCAAGGGCGGCACTTTTGTGACGCCCTATTGACTAATAATCAAGGAGGAAAAATGCCAATAACGAAACAGGAAATTAAAAAATTAGAAGAGAAAGCGTATCAAGTAAGGAAAGACATTATTGATATTACTGGATGGGCGGGTGGAGCTCATGTTGGCGGCGCTTTGAGCGTGGTAGAGATACTTATAATTCTTTATTTTAAGTATCT
>CAZVBB010000072.1:0-5141 GCA_964625285.1 uncultured bacterium
TATTTTTTAGAGCGTCCTTCTGAGTGCTTCCGTGAGCCATGCAACCTGGAAGTTCTGGTACTTCCGCAACAAACGCATCATCTTCACCACTCCAGTATATAATAACCTCATACTTATACATCAGATAAATTCCCTATACTACCTACCAATCTTCAGCCTTCAGTCTATCCCTTGAATCCTTGAATCCTTAACCCCTTTTCTTATGGCTACCGATGCCGCATGGTAGCGAAGACCCTCTACTTCTGCCAGTATCGATGCTGTCTCTCCGATCTCGCACAGTCTCTTTTGGGTGCAGGAAATAACATTTATACTTTTACGAAAGTCATCTACTGAGAGCCCAGCCGAAAACTTAGCTGTCCCTCCGGTTGGCAAAACATGGCTTGGACCCGCCGAGTAATCTCCCAATGCCACCGGACTATAATCACCGAGAAAGATTGCGCCGCAATTTTTAATTTCTTTTAATATCCTGCGCGGTTTCTCAACCATTATTTCTAAGTGTTCAGGGGCAATTTTATTTACCATGGAGATGCTTTCTTCAAGTGTTCGGGTAACGATGAGGTGAAATCCTTTAGCCTTCTTTTCTACCTCCTGTGCTAAGGCAGGAGAATGAGTTATTAGAATAGCCATTCCCCCGTTGTGCTCTGCCTGAGCTTTCAAGTCAGCAGCTATGAAGCCAGCATTTGCCGTAGCATCAGTTAGAATAACTACCTCGCTTGGTCCGGGGAGAAGGTCAATGCCAACCTTACCAAATACTTGCCTCTTAGCGGATATAACAAATTTATTTCCTGGCCCAAATATCTTATCTACTTTTTTTACTCTTTGAGTGCCAAACGCAAGAGCAGCAATTGCCTGCGCGCCGCCAATCCTATAGACCTCCTTTATACCTAAGAGATGAGCTGCTCCAACTATATATGGGTGTGGCGAACCTTCTTCTTTAGGAGGAGAGGCAATCGCAATGGAGTTGACTCCAGCAGCAAGGGCAGGCACGACGGTCATTAAAAGGCTGGAGATAAGTGGCTTTTCCCCTCCAGGAACATAGATCCCTACTCTTTCAAGCGGCTGGTATAGCTTACCCAGAAGGAGTCCATTTTTTTTAACAGACCAAGATTTTCTCACACCCACTTGCTGAAATTCTTTAATACTTTTTTCTGTATCACGGATTACCTGGCGCAATTTGCGGTCAATTTTTTGAGAGGCAGCGACAATCTCTTTCTGAGAAAGACGCAGCTCTTCTTCTCTTAGAGAGACACTATCAAACTTCTGAGTGTATCTAATGAGAGCTTTGTCTCCTTCCTTCGCCACTGCATGAATTATTTTTTTTACCTTTCCGTCAACAGTTTCGTCAAGGACAGATCTCTCAATAAGCCTGTCAATTATTTCTTTGTCCTCTCTGGCGCAGAGAATCATTTTTTTCTTTCCTAAGACTCCGCGGCAACTCTTTTAATTTTTGCTCCAAGACCGGAGAGCTTTTCTTCCATTTTTTCATAGCCACGATCAAGATGATACACTCTGGAAACCTCGGTTTTTCCATCAGCAGCTAAACCGGCAAGGATTAGTGCAGCGCTCGCTCTCAAATCAGATGCTGTCACTTGAGCACCGCTAAGCTTTTCTACCCCCGTGATGGTTGCCCGTGGGCCCTGGCGCACAATGTTAGCTCCCATTCGCAGTAACTCTCCAACATGAATGAATCTATCAGGATATACCATATCCGTGATGATACTCGTGCCCCTTGCAATACTCATTAGAGACATCATTTGCGCTTGCATATCGGTGGGAACCCCCGGATAAGGCAGAGCAGTTGCATTTACTGCCTTTAATTCATTTTTTCTTTCTACCTTCAGACCATTGGGTGCTCTTTTAATCTCAACTCCTGCTTCTTCGAGCCTATCTATAACTGCTGTCAGGTGTTCATGGCGAGCTCCTTTCAACAGGGCATCCCCGCCACTGATGGCAATGGCAATGAGGTACGTTCCTGCCTCAATGCGGTCCGGGATAATAGTGTGTTCCGCTCCTCCGAGTTCTTTTACTCCCTCAATTCGCAAGATGTGAGTTCCTGCTCCAATGATCTTTGCTCCCATTGCATTAAGAAAAGCTGCGAGATCGGCAATCTCTGGCTCACAGGCAGCTCCTTCGATTATTGTCTCTCCTCTGGCGAGTGTTGCTGCCATCATTACATTTGCTGTCCCCAAGACAGTAGAGCCAAACGGACCCCCAAGGTAGATTTCGTCTCCACGCAAACCATTGTCAGATTTAGCTATGATGTAGCCATGTTTTATTTCTATTTGCGCGCCTAACTTTTCTAACCCTTTTAGGTGAAGATCTATCGGGCGAGGTCCAATGACACAGCCACCTGGATAAGAAATCTCTACTTTGCCAAATCTCGCCAGCAGTGGTCCAAGGAGGCAGATACTTGCTCTCATTTGCCGCACCATGTCATAATGAATAAATGGGTTCTTCACTTTATCGCATTTTATGGTGATCTCATCGCCAGAGATAATAATCTTTGCCCCTAAGGTCATCAGCAGGTTACTCATTGCGGTAACATCTTTTAAGCTGGGAACATTTTTAATGACAGAGCTTCCCCTGGTAAGAAGAGTAGCTGCCATGATAGGAAGAGCAGAGTTTTTTGCCCCACTAATTTTGACAGACCCCTCGAGTCTCTCCCCGCCAGAGATAATAATTTTATCCATTTATCTTTTTTCTGCTATAATCACACGTTCTATTCCTGCATAATCATTTATTGTTTCCAGAGCTGAATAGCTTCCATTTTCAAGAATAATTTTTCTCACCTTCTCTGCTTGCCCAATTCCTACTTCAAGCGCAAGGTATCCTCCGCTGGAAAGAGCTTCAGATGCCAGATAAACTACTGATGGATAAAATTTAACTCCGTCTTTTCCTCCATCAAGGGCCATATGCGGCTCATACTCTTTTACTTCCCGAGAAAGTTTTTTAATATCATCGTGAGGAACATATGGCGGATTAGATATGACAAGATCAAGGTCTTTAGGAAGTTTAAAATCTGATTCTAATATATCTTTACAGATAAATGCTACCGAGTTAGCGCCAAGGAGTTTTTTTGCATTCTCCTTTGCAACTCCTAACGCATAGGAGGAAGCATCCAGTGCATATACCTGGCAGGAAATGGATATGGCTAAACTAATTGCAATATTGCCACAGCCAGTTCCCAGATCAGCAACCCGCAAATGCTGCAAGCTATTCCCTTCGCGGATACCTTCCCTACTATCCATTTTTGATGAGTCCCGTTCATACAGAGAAATCCTTCTCTGGCATCTCTCAATGGCTGCCTCTACCAATATTTCTGTCTCCGGGCGTGGAATCATAACATTTTTATTTACTATAAATGGGAGGGAAGCAAACCATGCTCTACCTGTCACATACTGAGGTGGGATACGCTCTGCCCGCTTTTTGATAAAGCAAGAGAAAGAAAATAGCTTGTCAGTAGAAAATGAGATGTTATGATTAAGATAAAGGCTGCTCTTTGAACAGTTGAGCAGGTCAAGAAGTAAATATTCTGCCTCTTCTTGTGCCCTCTCAATTCCATGCTCGCGGAGATATTTTGTTCCCCATCCTAACGCTTTACTTAGCTCCATTCCCGTCCTGCCTACTACTTATTCAAAGAGGTTTGAATGCTCATAAGCAGTTTATCCATGCTACCTTTTAATACTTCATCCAGATTATGAAGAGAGAGTCCAATTCTGTGGTCAGTAACCCTGTTCTGCAGAAAGTTATAAGTTCTTATTTTCTCGCTCCTCTCCCCGCTTTTAAGTTGCGATCTTCTCTCATCAGAAGTCTTTTTTTCTGCTTCTTTCCGATGATGGTCAAGTATCCTCGCTTGCAAGACACGCATTGCCTTGGAACGATTTTTCTGCTGTGACCTTTCATCCTGACACTGAACAACTATTCCGGTAGGAATGTGAGTAATCCTTACCGCAGAGTCAGTAACATTGACATGTTGACCACCAGCGCCAGAGGAGCGATAAGTATCAATCCTTAAATCATTAGGACTTATTTTTACCTCCATATCTTCAGTGGCAGCTTCAGGAAGTATGGCAACGGTAACCGTTGAAGTGTGAGTCCTGCCTTGAGTTTCCGTCTTCGGGACGCGCTGTACCCGATGAACACCTCCTTCATATCGTAGCACCTTATATGATTCATTGCCATGAACGACAAAAATTATTTCCTTAAAGCCACCAACCTCAGTTGGATGACTGCCCATCATCTCTATGGCCCATCCTCTTTTCTCTGCATAACGAGCATACATCTGAAACAAATCAGCAACAAAGAGGCTCGCCTCGTTTCCTCCGGTTCCAGCCCTTATTTCCACAATGGCGTTTCTTTTTTCGTTGTTATGCCCTGGTTCTATGAGAGATTGCAGTTCTTCTTCTAACTTCGTCCTTTGTATTGAGAGGTTCTCAATCTCCTCCGCTGCCAGCCTTGCTAACTCTTTATCTTTATCTTTCAGAATTAACTTACCTTCGTCAATTGCCTGCAGCACCTTTTCATATCTTTTAAACTTTTCTACTATCTTCTCTGTTTCGCTATATTCCTGTGCTAGGCGGCGATATTTATCTCTATCTTCAATTACCTCAGGAGAGGAGAGAAGTAAAGACAATTGGTTGTGCCTTTCTTTTATTTTTCCAAGATGAGAAAACATCATAGATTGTATCGCTTACGAAACCTTTCTATCTGCCCAGCGCTATCCACTAACTTTTGTTTCCTTGTAAAGAAAGGATGGCACTTAGAGCATATTTCTACTTTGATGCTCTTTTTTGTAGAGCGGGTGTGAATAATCTCACCACAAGCACAGCTAATAACCGCTTCCCCATAAGATGGGTGAATATCTTTCTTCATATCAAATTCCCCCTAAAAAAAGCGCACCAGAGCACCAGCGCGCTAGTCTACTGTTCAGCGTTCTGGGTTCACCGTTCTAGGTTCTGAACCCCTGAATCCCTGAACCTTTTTCTCACTTTTCATTTTATTAGCTGGTGGAGGGAATTGAACCCCCAACCTGCGCATTACAAGTGCGCTGCTCTACCATTGAGCCACACCAGCCACTCCTATATTACTCTGTAAATTAAATAAGGATTTAATGCAAAAATCAAAGTGTAAAATTGCGCCAA
>CAZVBB010000073.1:0-5118 GCA_964625285.1 uncultured bacterium
AAGCCATATCCCGCCGCAATCTTCCATTGGGATATCCCCCGTTCGTTTGCTAAAAAAGAGTGCATTTCTCTTTTTACTCGATCTGCTGTAATCTCGAATTTGAAACGAGTAAGTGCAAAATTTACCGAAAATAGCCTTGATATTATTTTCGGCACTTCTTTATCGTTGAAATTACTCTATCCAAAGCCTCTTCCGTCATCACCGTCCCCGAAGGTAAGCAGAGTCCACGGTTAAAAAGGTCCTCGCATACACCCCCTCCCCGCATTGGGTAGCCCTTAAAAACAGGCTGCAAATGCATTGGTTTCCATAGAGGGCGAGATTCTATATTCTGTTTCTCCAAAGCTAAACGTACTTCTTCTCTATCTACCCCAAACTCTTCCGGAGTAATCAGAATCACTGTTAGCCATCTATTTGAGCAACCGTAGGGTGCTTCAGGCATGAATTTGATTCCGGGGACATCAAATAGGGTTTTATTATAATAGTCAAAGATTCTACGCTTCGCTTCTACACGGTCTTCAAGCACCCTTAGTTGTCCGCGACCAATGGCGGCAAGTATATTACTCATTCGATAGTTATATCCTATTTGCGAATGCTCGTAGTGCGGAGCAATATCGCGAGCCTGCTGAGAGAGAAACCTTGCTTGAACAGTTATTTTCTCATCTTCAGATGCCAGCATACCACCACCAGAAGTGGTAATAATTTTATTGCCGTTAAACGAGTATATTGCTATTTTTGAACATACTCCTGCACTACGCTCTTTATAGGTTGCCCCCAGGGCCTCAGCAGAATCAGAAATGACAGGTATATTATAATTAGAGCAAATCTTAAGAATCTGGTCTAAATCTGCACATTGTCCATAAATATCTACGGAAATGACAGCTTTTGGCAATCGCCCTCTTTTTGCACAAAGGTCAAGTTCCTCGCCTAACAACTCCGGGTCAATGCCCCACGAGACTACATCAGCATCAATAAAGGTAAGTGTTGCACCCTGATATACCACGGGGCTCACACCACCTATGAATGTTAGAGAGGGAGCTATAACATTGTCTCCTGACTCTATGCCTAAGATTCGCAAGGCAAGATGCATTGCTGCAGTACCGCTGCAAAGAGCTACAGCATAAGGAATCCCTACCCTTTCGGCAAACTCCCGCTCAAAAGCATCCACCTGCGGCCCCAAGGGAGCGATATAGTTGCTCTCAAAGGCCTCCTGCACAAAACGCATCTCCTCTCCGCCCATATGAGGTGGAGACAAAAATATTCTTTTTAGCTTATTATCCGACATTGAATCAACTCTCGCTAATCTGGAGAATCTGCAGATTCGGTTTTCTTTATCACCTTAGCTGGAATACCAACAGCAATTACATTGCCAGGGATATCCTTATCAACAAAACTGAAAGCTCCCACAATTGAATTTTCCCCGATAGTCACTCCCGGCATTACTACACTATGACTTCCTATCCTGCAATTCTTTTTCAACACGACCCGGCCATTCTTGTCATCTATTGTGGATACCGAATAAATGGAACAGTGTGAACCGATCTGCACGAAATCCTCTATAGTCACGCCGTATTTTGCATTGATATACGTGAAGGCTCCGATATCCGTCTTGAATCCCAATCGGAAATTGTCTTTATTCTGAACTACCCAGTTGTATTTTGTAGGCTTACCTTCCTCGATTTCTGGATATTGCCAATTTTTAAATCTGTTAAATTCATCAGCTATTTCAAAATCTTGGCAGGTATACCCCCCCCATGTTTGTCCGTGAGGTATGGATTTTGTCACACAGGCGCCCGCACCGACAACCACATCGTCGCCGATGACAATGGGATGATCCTGCGTGCCGTTAATGATGACTGCTCCGGTCCCAATATAGGCCCGCTTGCCGATATGGACGCAACCGGACACATGCACGCCTGGCGCAAGTGTCGCATAATCGCCAATGATCACATCGTGGCCGATGGTGCAATCCAAGTTGATCTGGACATGCCGCCCCAGAGTGATGTTTGTCGTCAGAATATTGCCGGCGCAAATCACTGCACCTTCACCCATTTCAATCCACTTTGACATCTCAACGCGGGGATGAATCAACGTTGCAAAACCGAAGCCGGAAGTGCGGGCCTTTTCCATTGTCAATTCGCGTATTTTTGGCACGCCAATGCCACTAACCACGCATGTAGCAGGATATTTCTCCTTCGTCTGAGAAAGGGACAATACTTCAATATCATTCAATGTCGCACCACAAACCGCTTCGTCGTCATCAATAAAGCAAACGACTTCGATACCTTCTCCACCGATCACGGCAGATTGTGCTAACCACGCCATTTCACGCCCGAAGCCTCCAGCGCCGTAAATTGCAATTTGAGACTTTTTCATTTCTCCCTTTGTGGATTAAACTCCTCCATCGTCGCCTGCCCTGGCTGACTGATCCCTTCTCGTATAAGAATTTTCCATATAGTCAGGGCAATGATTTTCAGGTCAAGCCGAAGTGACTGATTGTCAACATACCAAATGTCATATTCGAACTTTTGCTCCCATGTTATGGCATTCCGTCCATTCACCTGCGCCCAGCCGGTAATTCCGGGTTTCACCTCGTGATGCCGGGCCTATGTAAGGATATAGCGGACCGGACGACACTTCGAAATAATCACGGATTCCTTAATACTTCATCATGATTGCCTGCCACTCTCAAAAATATAGTGTCTTCAATAATCTCAAAAGTTAGACGATGATGGATATCTATTCTTGCCTCCCAAATTCCTTCCCTACCTTTTATCTTCTTGGTATGCAGGGATGGATATTTAAAGTCTCTCGAAAGAAGCCTTATTTGTCTGTCAACCTTCTTTTGAACATTCTGTGGTAACTCTTGATAGGCCTTCAGAAATCTTTTGTAAGCCTTTATTTTCATCTTTTCAGCTCCGTTAGAAGACCTTCTACCGTTCCATTGCCAATTATGTTGTCTGCTTCCTTATTCTTATCCGCCTCTTTCTCCATCCTTTGCCACTTTTTTGTCCAGAAATAAGCCTGGGTTGGATCTATGACATCCTTTGCCTTAATAAAACAGACAAAATTCAGAACCTCTTTCAGCTTCTCCGGCGTCAGCCTCTTTATCTCCCTTAAAAGGTCTTTTTTGTATTGCATATTTAGTGTCTCCATACAATCTCACCTCCATTTCATAACAGCTAAAAGCCTCTGACCATGCTGCTTGAAACTTTTGCGGCTATCTGCGGCTATTTTGTCCCATAAATTGTGCCGCTGTTGCCTGCCCCTCCTGGTTAATTCCTTCTCTCCTCAGCACCTTCAACACCGTCATCAAAATAATCCTCACATCCAGCCACACAGACCAGTTATCCACATACCACACATCCAGCTCAAACTTCTCCTCCCAAGTCAGGGCATTCCGCCCGTTAACCTGCGCCCAGCCGGTTATTCCCGGTTTTACATCATGGCGTCTTGCTTGCTCACTGGTGTAACGGTCAAGGTATTCCATCAGTAGTGGACGGGGGCCAACCAGACTCATATCACCTTTGAGCACATTGAATAATTCAGGTAGTTCATCCAAACTTGTACTACGAAGAAATCTACCGAATTCAGTAAGCCGCTTTTCATCGGGGAGAATTTTACCCTGGGCATCCTGTTCGTCTTTCATAGTGCGGAATTTATAGATGGCAAAGGGCTTTCCATTCCGCCCCGGCCGCACCTGCCTGAAAATGACCGGCGAGCCGATCTTCGTCCGCACAAAAAAAGCGATCAGAACAAAAACCGGCGTAAGCAGAATCATAGAAGAAACAGCCATCGCAAAATCAGAAAAGCGTTTGATATGGAGATTGTGCTTTTTTAAACCAGGCATCGTTTTCATGTAATTAAAAAATACCCTTTTAGTTTACGCAACAACAGATTGGAATATTTTTTCGAATTGCCGCGCGCCTATCCGAAGCGACAATTCTTGTTCATAAAACATTTTCCCCCTATGCCCCATCAGGTCAAGCTCTTCACGAGACATGTTATAAAACCTCTCAATAGCATCAGCTATATCCTGTGGGTCTTCTGGCGTACACACTAAACCCGCCCCGGCTTTCTCCACCAATGCCTTGGCATCTCCTCTTACCCCCATCAATATCGGACGGCCAATTGCCATATAGCACTGAGTCTTCCCAGGTATGGTAATTTCAAAAAGAGGTTCATCTTTTAAATGGACAAGTAGAACATCGGCCAAACTCAGAATATTTCCAATTTCGCTCGGCGGCCGACGCGACAAAAAACGAACATTTGTCAATCCTTGTTCAATTGCTTTTTCTTTCAGCCTGCCAACATCAATACCGCCACCCACAAAAACAAATTGAATCTTCGGCAACTTATCGCGCAATAAGCATGCTGCCTCTAAAATTGCATCAAGCCCCTGAGCCTTGCCCATAGTTCCGGCAAATACAATATTGAATCGGCCTGCCATGCCAATCTCTTTCGCCATGGATTCATTCCGGTCTGTAAATTGAATTTTATTGTCTTCACACCAGTTGTATATCACTTTAATCTTATGCTCCGGCACGCCTCGCTTGATCAACATTTCCCTGAAGCCTGGCGATAAAACAACGATCTTAGCCGCTTGTGAATATATAATCCGGCACCACCTATCAACCAGCCAAAGAGCTGCCCGATTATCAAGCATACCTGTCGCCGCAAGCGTATCGGGCCAAAGGTCCTGAATATCGTAAACAAAAGGTGCCCAATACAGTAAATGCAAAAATAGAGCTGGCAGGCCGATGGTTGCCGGCGGGTGATATACATAAATGACATCAGGGCGTTTTACCCCAAAAATTCCTATAAGGGATGCTGATAATGCAAAACTTGTGTAGTTTAATATACGTTTTATTGAATTGTTATCATGGCTTGGGTATAATGGAACTCGGATAACTGGAATGTTATTTATCATCTCACGTTGGAAGAATTTTATTTTGTGCCCATCATATAACTTGCCCCCAGGGTAATTTGGAAATCCGGTCAAGACCTCCACTTCATGGCCCAGATTAACAAGCTCACTGGCAAATGAAACTCCCTTGTAGAAAGGTTCTGGGTCAAACCACTGAGTCAATATTAGTATACGCATAAAATCTCTTAATACTT
>CAZVBB010000074.1:0-5114 GCA_964625285.1 uncultured bacterium
AGCCCCTTTGCCTTTCCTAGCCTGCTGAAGATGGAGACCGAGGTTGCCTCCATGATGGCAAACTTGTTCCACGGCGATTCGGATACAGTGGGCAACATGACCTCTGGCGGGTCGGAGAGCATTATGGTAGCAGTCAAGGCAGCGCGCGATTATACCCGCGCCAAGAAGCCCAACATTACTCAACCCGAGCTGCTCATGCCACTTTCGGCGCATCCAGCCTTTAACAAAGCGGCACACTATCTGGGGCTGAGGACCGTTATTGTGCCCACGGAGAAGAAGACCCTAACTGCCGACGTAGCTGCCATGCGTCAGGCCATCACCGAAAATACAATCATGATGGTAGGCTCCGCACCGTCCTATCCTCATGGTATCATCGACCCTATTGAAGACCTTGCCGAGGTTGCAGCCAGGAATGATGTCTGGATGCACGTTGATGCCTGCGTCGGCGGGTTGGTACTGCCTTTCGTTAAGAAGTTGGGCTATCCCATACCGACCTTCGATTTCCATATCCCAGACGTATGCTCCATATCGGCTGACATCCATAAGTACGGCTTCACGCCTAAGGGGGCATCGGTAATATTGTATCGGAATCAAGAGCTGCGGCAGCATCAGATTTTCGCCTATGCCGACTGGCCCGGCGGCGTCTACGCCACCCCCAACGTATCCGGTTCCAGACCCGGCGGACCTATAGCCTCAAGCTGGGCAGCGCTGAAATATCTCGGCATGGAAGGCTATACGAATTTGGCTAAGAAAAGCATGGAGGCAACGAAAAGGCTGCTCGAGGGCATAGAAGCCATCCCGGAGCTACATGTGCTGGGGAAACCGCTGGCCACCGTGTTTGCCATCGGCAGCGATGTGCTCAATGTCTTTGCCCTGGGTGAGAAGATGAAAGAATACCGGTGGTACATCGATAGCCAGCATTTACCTCCCTGCCTGCATATGACTATTTCGCCAATTCATGCCACCATTGTTGAACCTTTCCTGGCCGATTTGCGCGCCGCAGTCAAAGAAGTGGCAAAGTTGAAACCAGATGATATCACCGGCGAAGCTGTTATGTATGGTATGATAGGCTCTATGCCTGACCGCGGCATGGCTAAGGATTTTGCCGTGCAATATTTGAACGACCTTTACCGTGTCCACCATTAATACCATAACTTTGACGCTTTTCCTTCTGGGCTGCATACTTGTTCTGGCGCACACTGCCGAGACTGTACTGGGCTTCGGCTCCACCCTCATCACCTTGGCTTTGGGCGTTCATCTCCTATCCCTGGAGACACTGGTGCCGATGCTGGTCATACTTGGCTTATTGCAGAGCATCTGGCTGGTAGGCAGATGGTTCCGTTACATCAATTGGCGCATCCTGTTGCTGTATATCTTGCCACTTACTACAGCAGGAATGGTAATCGGCATATTCAGCAGAGAAATCGCTGACGAAGGTACGCTAAAGATAGTGCTTGGCGGCTTTATCATCATTGTGTCTCTTGCGGAGCTATCTATGTTTTTCATAAAAAAAGCACCTAGTGGCCAGTTACGCTGGTACTATCGAGCTCTTCTTCTTATCGGCGGTGGCATTTTTCATGGCTTGTTTGCCACCGGTGGTCCACCGATTGTATACTATGCCAGCCGTCAGTTCAGAGCACAGGAGACCTTCCGCGCCACTTTGTCCATGCTCTGGCTTATACTTAATGTGGGATTAATCATCGGCTTCCTGGTTGGCAGGCAGATGGACTTGGCTAAATTGGAGATGACAGCGATGGTGCTGCCCGGATTGGTAATAGGTATCATTGTAGGCAGCTTGATTTGCGTTAAGGAGTTCTGGTTTAAGGTGCTGACCTACACCCTTCTCTTTTTCAGCGGTTTGTTTCTGTTAATACGAGTGTAAGAAGGATGCAAGTTCGAGTCTCTTCCTCATGAGTTTTAAGTAGGAATTAGGAATAATGAGGAGGAATATTGAATTTTAAATTAAACAACAAACCTTAGCTTATTGAGTATCAGAGCTTTGACGCTTTGACCCTATGACCCTTTGATACTTAAGAATGGAGGAATAAAAATGAGAATGGATAAACTAACAATAAAAAGTCAGGAGGCGGTTCAGGAGGCGCAGGAGCTTGCCGAGAGAAAAGGGAATCAGGAGCTTCAGCCCGAGCATCTTCTCTTTGCGCTACTTGAGGATTCTGAAGGCATTGCAACACAGATATTGAAACGGCTTAATGTTGATGTGAAACTGCTGCAAGGGGACATAGAGGCTAAAATAGAAAAATTCCCGAAGGTTCTTGGCGCAACTCCAGCTGGACATATTTATATTTCACAAAAGCTTAAAGATGTCATAGAGAATGCATTCAAGAAAGCAGAACATTTCACCGATGAATATGTGAGCATAGAACATTTATTGCTGTCTTTGATTACTACAGGAGGCGCAGTTTCAGAGCTTTTGAAAAGACACAACGTCACTTCTGATGGCGCAATGTCTGCCCTGCGCGAGATACGGGGCGCACAGCGCGTAACAGACCCTAATCCTGAAGATAAATATCAGGCGCTTAAGCGCTACAGCCGCGACCTCACAGAGCTTGCAAAAAAAGGGAAGTTAGATCCTGTCATCGGCAGAGATAATGAGATACGGCGCATCATTCAGGTGCTTTCACGAAGGACAAAGAACAACCCTGTTCTTATAGGAGAGCCTGGAGTGGGAAAGACTGCAATTGCAGAAGGACTTGCACAGAGGATTATTGAAGGTGATGTGCCCGAAACATTAAAGGACAAAAAGGTTGTTGCCCTTGACATGGGGGCTTTGGTTGCCGGCGCTAAATTCAGAGGGGAATTCGAAGAAAGGCTTAAGGCACTTCTTAAAGAGATTGAACAGGCAGAGGGCAGGATTATACTTTTTATTGATGAACTGCACACTGTTGTTGGAGCAGGCGCTGCCGAGGGAGCGATAGACGCCTCAAATATGCTCAAACCTGCTCTTGCAAGGGGAGAACTAAGATGTGTTGGCGCAACTACACTCGATGAATACAGAAAACACATAGAGAAAGATCCTGCGCTTGAAAGAAGATTTCAGCCTGTTTACATAAAAGAGCCGAATGTAGAAGACACAATATCCATCCTTCGCGGGCTTAAGGAAAAATACGAGGTTCACCACGGAGTAAAGATAAAAGATTCAGCGCTCATATCTGCTGCGATCCTATCTCATAGATACATAGCTGACAGGTTTTTGCCTGATAAGGCAATAGACCTGATTGACGAATCTGCATCTAAATTGAGAATGGAGATAGACAGCATGCCTGTTGAGCTTGACGAGATAGAAAGAAAACTCCGCCAATATGAGATAGAAAAACAGGCTGTTATGAAAGAGGATTCAAAAGACTCAAAAGAAAAGCTCAAAAAGATTAAAAAAGAAATGACAGAGCTTCAAAGCAAAAGAGATGAACTTAGGGCGCAGTGGCTAAGTGAAAAGGAGATAATCGCAAAGATACGGAATATAAAAGAACAGATGGAAAAGACAAAAATAGAATCCGAACGCGCTGAACGTGAAGGCGACCTTACAAAGGCATCGGAATTAAGATACGGAAAACTCCTTGAACTTCAGAAATCGCTCGAAACAGAAAACAAAAAGCTTGCAAACGCACAGGCAAGAAGAAAAATGCTGAAAGAGGAGGTTGATGAGGAAGACATTGCAGAGGTCGTATCAAAATGGACCGGCGTGCCTGTCTCAAGAATGCTTGAAGGCGAGATTCAGAAATTATTAAAAATGGAGGAAAGGCTTAAGCAAAGAGTCATCGGTCAGGATGAGGCAATAGAGGCAGTGTCCGATGCAGTGCGGCGTTCAAGGGCAGGTATTCAGGACCCGAACAGACCGATAGGCTCGTTTATATTTCTTGGTCCTACAGGCGTCGGCAAAACAGAGCTTGCGAGGACGCTGGCAGAATTTTTATTTGATGATGAGAATGCAATGGTAAGGATTGATATGTCTGAATATCAGGAACGGCATACTGTATCAAGGCTAATCGGCGCGCCTCCGGGATATGTTGGATATGAAGAAGGAGGACAGCTTACAGAAGCTGTTAGAAGAAGGCCTTATGCAATAATACTCTTTGATGAAATAGAAAAAGCGCATCCTGAAGTCTTCAATCTTCTTTTGCAAATTCTTGATGACGGAAGACTCACAGACGGGCACGGAAGGACTGTTGATTTCAGAAATTCAGTCTTGATTATGACGTCAAACATAGGAAGCGTCCACATACAGGAACTTCTCACAGAGAAAGCAAAGAGGCCTGCTGCATACTGGGGCGCAAATGGAGGAGAAAATAGTAAAGAGCTTAAAGAGAAGGTAATGGCAGACCTAAAGTCATTCTTCAGACCTGAGTTCATTAATAGAGTTGATGAGATAATAATCTTCAATCAGCTTTCTATGGAGCTCCTGAAACAGATAGTTGTGATACAGGTTGAGCGCATGAAAAAATACATAAAAGAAAAAAATATTGATATAACCCTTACAGACGCCGCAAAAGAGCATTTTGCAAAGATTGGATATGACCCTGTTTATGGAGCAAGGCCGTTGAAGAGGGCTTTGCAAAAAGAGATTCTCAATTCGCTCGCGCTTAAACTCCTTGATAAGACATTTAATAAAGGAGATGTTGTGAAAGTTGATTTTTCAGGCGGGAAGATTGTCTTCAGCAGAGGAGCAGCAGGAAACAAAGAAAAGGTAGAAGTAGCGTAAAAATCTAATAGAGGCGGGGGCGTTCGCCCCCGCCTAAAAAACACAGAAACACAGGGATACTTCCCTCATTATTTTTCCTCTTTTTCTTCGTGTCAATAAATATGGGAAGTGTCCCTGTATTGATTTGTTATGCTGTTACTAATTCTAATTTTTCTTTCGTAATATTAGGCAGGCGCACAGGTGCAAAGAACTTCTCAGGGTACAAATAAGCTTCACCTGACTCATCAATAACTCTTATCTGATGATGTTTTTCGGCTATCTTGTCAGCCAACACTTCATATAGTTTTCTTATCTCCAGTGACGATTTGTAGCCATGATTATCTATGCATATCATAAAATGTTTTCTCATGGACATCTCCTTATAAATATTTTTTTATTTTTATTTCTTTTTTCCCTA
>CAZVBB010000075.1:0-1227 GCA_964625285.1 uncultured bacterium
AATGATAGGAAAAACAAAACTGATTTTAATTCAAGGAGATATTACCGAGCAGAACACTGAGGCAATTGTTAATGCTGCTAACACTTCTCTTATGGGTGGTGGTGGCGTAGATGGAGCAATTCATCGCGTCGGGGGACCACAGATTCTCAAAGAGTGTAAAGAAATTGGTGGCTGCCCCACCGGGAAAGCAGTGATTACCGGAGGAGGGAAGCTCAAAGCCCGCTATGTGATTCACACTGTCGGACCTACTTGGTCGGGAAAAAGTAATGATGATAACCTTCTTCGTAATGCTTATTGCAATAGTCTTACCCTCGCCGAGGAAAAAGGAATACGGTCAATTGCTTTTCCCTCTATCAGCACTGGCGCTTATCGTTTTCCCCTTGAGCGAGCCGCGCGCATTGCTCTGACCGCACTCAGCGATTTTCTTAAGAAACCCCGCTGCCTCGAAGAGGTACGATTTGTCCTTTTTTCAGAAGAAATCCTGAAAATATATGAGAATTGCTGGAAGGAGATTAGGGGACTAAAGTCAAAACTGGCTTATGAAGGCAAAATTGTTAAATTGCGTCTTGATGAACTTCTCCTTCCCGATGGTCGAAAATCCATCCATGAGACCGTTGAGCATCGCGGAGCTGCATGTGCAATTCCCCTTCTTCCTGATAGTAGAGTAGTACTCGTTAGACAGTTTCGTCAGGCAACGGGAGAAATGATTTATGAAATTCCTGCCGGGAGGTTAGAAGAAGGAGAAGAACCAAAGGAGTGTATAGAAAGAGAATTAATGGAGGAAATTGGCTACCGGGCGGGAAAGCTTGAACTCCTTACCTTTTACTATGTTTCCCCCGGGTTTTCTAATGAAATGATTTATATCTTTCGTGCTACAGAATTAAAAGAAGAGAAGCAGGATGTGAAAGAGCATGAGCCTCTTGAGGTGGTTATCTTTAGCCTTCCTGAGGTTTTCAAGATGATTAAAGAAGGAAAGATAAGAGATGGCAAAACAATTCTTGGGCTCCTACTTATAAAATAGCAGGCTGTCACAAAACATGTTCCAGCCTGTAATCAAGGGGGGGCACTTTTATGACGCCCTAATAAAATAGCTACCGACTACTAACCTCTGGAATGAGTGATCTAACGGAGGAAACCATTTTTGTAATTACTTCCGGAGAATAAGGAACAGTTTCTCGGAGTTCTTTTTTAAAAGCGTGTTGGGGAGAAAACTGCTGGAGAATATAT
>CAZVBB010000075.1:1327-4940 GCA_964625285.1 uncultured bacterium
TTTTTTATGTCCATTGCCACTGAAGCAATTAGTTTCTCCGCAATAAGTGTCCTTAATAAAGCTGGATAGCTTCCATTAGTCTCTAACTTCACGGGTAAACCAAGTTTTCTTATCTTCTCAATAAATTGAGGAAGATTATGATGAATCGTTGGCTCTCCTCCCGAAATGACTACACCGTCAAGCCACCCCTTTTGAGTTTTTGCCAATTTTTTAAGGCAGGAAAATGGAATTGTCTCCAATCGCTCAGGATGAAAGGCAATATCAGGAACATGGCACCACGGACAGCGAAAATTGCAGCCGGGCAAAAAGACAACCGCTGCTATCTTTCCTTCCCATTCAATCAGGGAAGACGGAAGTAATCCTTTTATTTCAATCACTGCTCTTGTAAGTTCACCGCTCAGAGGGAGATTTGGGGTCAGACCTTGATTACGGAATATACTAATCTTCTCTAAAAAGAATTATATCAAACTAAACTGAATATGTCAAATGTGAAGACCTGACCCTCTTCTTTTTTTTATCTTCTCATACGTTTGACCTTTTGCCCAGTGTTTGCGCAAGAGTTACGTTCAGATTCTCAGGGTTCTGTATGCACTTTATGCTGGAAGATCCGTTATAATTTAGCCTCCATTAAGAAGGCCGAATCCACCGCCAACCGCTTCAGCATCCAGTGCGTGTGGTGAGAGTGATAGAAGTCAGGTTACAACAGGCCATAGCAGAAGCTGTCAACATAACGGCCAGCGATATAGACACACTCCCGCCGGACACCTTCTTCTTTGAAGCCAAGTTTTTCGATGCCTCGTCGCACCCTGCTGTTAAACGCGAAGGTTTCCGCTTCGATCCGATGAAGACAAAAATTGCTGAAGACATGGTGTAAAAACAACACAAGAGCCTCGGCCACAAAGAAACCGGATGCCAAGCCGCTATTTAGTCTCGCCATTGGGTCAATCAGCAATAGGAACTCGCTACCACAGCGGTTCTTCCAGTCGATGCGCTGCAAGCCGATAGTGCCAAGGCCACGATTATCCCGCAGACCGGCGATCACGTAGCCTAGTTCCCTCGGGACATCAGGCCGATCGGCCCTCAGTTGCTGCTCAAAATGTTCCGTTAGCCTCTCCAGGGAGATTGGTTGAGACACTCCCGCTTGGGTTAGGAAGGCAAGTGCTGGATCGTTCAACCAACGCGCATACAGGGGTAAGTCTTCACGGATCTTCGCCCTTAATTTTATGAGTTTACCGATGAGTTCCATAGCTCATTCAATATTGGCTGAGAGTCCCCCTCTGTTTTGCCTGCCTTACCATTTTTTGAAAGCCTACTACTCCTAATCCTAGATAAGTGAAACTGCTGATCAGAAACACCCAGAAATCCCAAGACCCCACAACTGCTAAAAACGTAGCACGGTTCAGCAGGACATCGTTCAGCAGCGGCAAACCACCCGTTAGGGGGAATATTTGGAACACCACTCGCAAGGCGTCTGGCAAGCGATCTGCCGGTATCAAGACCAATCCCAGAAAAGCTGTCTGCAAGAGTTGAGTTACCGCCCCGATCCTCTTAATTAGGAGCGCCAAGCCCCCTAGTAAGAATCCCACCCCCATCATCCCAATTAGGACAAGGAAAACTAGGGGCACCATACCCACATCGAAGTGGACTGGTGTTCGAGTAACTAAGACCAGGGTCAAGAAGATCAGCGTCGTCCCGAACAACCAGACGAGCAGCCCTCCCGCATGGTTCATCATCAAACTAGACATCCCCCCTTTAGGGATGAGGAACCGCTGCTCTAGAACACCGGTCATCGCTTCCTCTTGAACCTGTAAGGGTAAGCCCACAATGACGTTCAAGCAAAGTATCCAAATAGCATAGCGGATAGCCGCTTCCTCACGCCAGCCGGAGATCATCATACCTCCAGTGAGGAGCTCAACACCGAAGAAGAGCGCCATAAAGATAAAAATAAACCCGATCCAGGTAGCGGCAGTCTCTGGCCAGTAGCGCCAGATCAAAATAAGTTGCGCCCACATTTCCCCGTTAAAGCGTATCAGGAATCCTTTCATGGCTTGCTTGTCACCTTCAAGAAGATTTCCTTTAGGTTAGGGGCTTCAGTATTCACAGACAGTATCTCTAAACGCTGCTCCTCCAATATCCGTATCGCTCGAAAGAACTCATTATCGTTCTCGACTCGCAATGCCCAATGGCCGTCATATTCTTCGACTTGGGCCGCAATTAACTTCAGGATGTCCCGGGAGCAGGTTTTGCGCACTCTGATGACGTAGAAGTGTTGTCGGAATACCTCTATCAGGGCTGAGATAGGCTCGCAGAGCAAGAGCCGACCTTCGTCGATGATCGCAATGCGATCACACACCTCTTCCGCCAGTTCCATCTGATGTGTGGTAAGTAAGATAGCTCTTCTCTCTTCCTGGGCTAACTGCTTAATACGTTGTTTGACCAACTCCGCCGACTGCACATCTAAACCCAACGTTGGTTCATCCAAGAGAAGCAACTTGGGATTCCCTATAAGGGCACAGGCCAGCGTTGCCTTCTGTTGCATGCCTCGCGAGAGCGTTGCAACGAGCGCATTCTTTTTCGCCGCTAGATTAAAGAAAGCTATCAGCTCTTGAGCCCGGGCTTCACACAGGGCTCGCGATAACTCACGGCGCGTCCCGAAGAGCATTAAATTCTCCCACGGCGTTAGACGCCAGTGAATATTTCGGCTTCCTTCTAAGACAGCCCCGATTCTGGCAAGGCAGTAAACCTGCTCATGCCGAAAGTCTCGACCCTCAATATATATATCACCAGAATCCGGTACGATTAAGCCACAAACTACCTTAACCGCGGTTGTCTTGCCCGCGCCATTGGGACCGAGCAACCCTAGGATCTCGCCTTGGGCAATTTCGAAGCTAATACCCTTTAAAGCTTCAACAAAACTTCGGCGTGTCCTGTAAGTTTTTTTCAAATTTCTAACAACTAGCATCATGCTCCTTAACTAGCCACGGCGGACTGCCCCGTAGAGGGGCGAGGAAAAGGGAAAAGGGGGAAAAGGGGACAGACACTTTTTTCACGAGGAAAAGGGCGAGGAAAAGGGGACGAGGAAAAGAGGACAGACACTTTTTTCATATTATCTACTTTAGAATGTACTACATTATCCAAAATCCTATCAAGTTTTTTTAGCTTTTTCTTCATTTTTCTGATTTTTTTCTCAAGTGTTCAGAAAACGCTGAACGGTGAACTGTTACAAATATCGTTTAATATCTTCTAATTGGGGAACTTCTCCGCACCAGCGCGCTGTCTCAATTCCTTTATAATCAACAATAATAGTGGTAGGAATCCCGCCTACTCCATAGTATGTAGCTTCAGTTAAGCCATCTATAGTATCCATGTCGTAATAAGTGAGCGTTAGGTTGCCAGCAATACCTTTAAGTAGTTGCAGTTTTTCTTTTACCGCCTGGCACTTTGGGCAATTTTCTCTTCCAAAAATCTTAATTTCCATCTTTGCCCTGTTAGAAAGCTCCAGCATTTGAGGTGAGGATGAGCATAAATCTTTTCCTTATTTCTGAAAAGGGTAGGGGCGTAAATATTCAGTCAACCACACTTACTAATTTTCATGCGAGTTAAGTAAAGCTTA
>CAZVBB010000076.1:0-4927 GCA_964625285.1 uncultured bacterium
AGAAAAAATACCGAGGCGTCATGGGTAACTAGAACCCTGAGTAGCGTCGGCATACCAATAGCTTCTGAAAAAACACTCAATATTTCTTCAAACTGCCTGGTGCAGGAAATAATTAGCCTGTTGACATTCCTGGACTCTCCTCCTGATAATCTCTCATTTGCCTGCTTCATATCGGGAGATGTTTTTCGCGAGGTAACCGCCTTGACTCATCGCGACATTTTCTCCTTCCTGCTCCACAATCGCAAGGGTAGAAACCCTCTCTATGTTACCTTCCGAGATATGTTCCCTGAGGTATGGGAAAAATTCTTAGCGGAATGTTTTCAGGCAGTCGGGTTTCTGCCTCCGTATGACCTCCTCTGTCGTATTTTGAGAGGATACGATGTATTCCGAAATTTCCCTGACGATGAGGGTTTCTTTTATCAGCTTCTTGAGGCAATTAAGATAAGTGAAGGGGAAGGAAGTGGCACTCTTAAGGCATTTCTTGACCTCTGGCACTCCAATGAGGAAAAAAAAGAAGGCTTTCAGGTTATTTTGCCTGAATATACCGATGCCATCAAAGTAATGACAATTCACAAGGCAAAGGGACTAGGTTTCCCTGTAGTGATTATTCCATTTGCTTATCTGGATAATAAACCAATCCAGGAGGTTTATGGTGAAGAAAGAGACAATTTCATTCCCTATCGCCTGCAACGAAACTACATAAGAGCCTCCCCAATGCTTAAAAAACTTTACCAGGAAGAATTCACCATGCAATTGCTAAATGAAATAAATGCTTTTTATGTAGCTGTGAGCCGGGCAGAGAGCGAGCTTTACATCTTCCTGTCTGAATACAAAAGCCGAGCCGGGAGACTTCCCCCGCCAATTGTTACTACAGAAAGAGTAGCAGAGATAGGCTATCCACTTTCCCTCACCGCCCCAATTCCTGAAAAAAAGAAAGTGCCCTTTTCTCCTCCTCATGTCAGCGAGTGGCAGGAGAGGCTTCACCGCCTACGTATCAAAGAGCTAGCTCCTTTTAGAGGAAGAGAAGCTCAGGAAAGAGGAATTTTTACTCACAAATTCCTATCCAGGATAATAAAGCTATCTAAAAACTGGAAAGAGGAAATAGAGGAAATCCTCCCTCATTTAGAGGAAGGAGAGAATAAAATAACTCCGCTCATAAAACGCTTTCTCAGCAAAAAGGAATTTAAAAAGTGGTTTTTTCTCCCGGATGATGTTGAGGTCTTTTGTGAAAAAGAGATAGTAGACGGCAGTGGCATAGTTCATCGGGTAGATCGCCTTTTAGTATCGTTAGAGAGCGCCATAATTATTGAATTTAAATGCGGGGAAGGGCCCCGCGAGGAACACAAAGAGCAGGTAATTACTTATCTGAAGCTCCTAAAGGAGGTCTTCCTGGATAAAAACATTGAAGGCTGGCTGGTTTATGTAGATGAGATGAAACAGGAAAAAATTTTATGGGCAGGATAATTGAGATTCCTTTTTCCCAGGATATTATTGAGTTTGTTGCCGAGAAATTGCTTAAAGAGGAAAAGAGTGATATCTCAACGGTAACCGTTGTTTTCCCTCACCGGCGGCCTGCACTCTATCTCCGTCGAATATTAGCCTCGCAAATCGGGCATTCGTTCTTCCCTCCACAGATATTATCAATGGATGAGTTTATATCCATTCTTGCCGCAAAGACGGCTCCCGGCCTTACCAGAATAGATAATCTGGATAGTGCTTATCTGTTATTTCAGATAGTGTCAAAAATCCCGGGAAGTCCCTGGCAAGGAAGCTCCTCTTCCTTCAGCGAGTTCTTGTTTTGGGGACTGAAGTTGAACGAGGTAATCGGAGAACTTGACATTGAACTAATAAAGAATGCAAAACTCAAAGAGATTGGCATAGCGGGGGACTGGGGACAGAATGTCTCCAAAAATACGCAACATCTTCTCGGGAGTTTGGGAGAGATTAGGCAGACATTTCATATTAGGCTTGAAGAGCAAAAATTAACTACCCGGAGCCAGGATTATGCTCGCGCCGCTCAGGACATCGCCAAGGGCTCTTCCAGACAGTTTCCAACTATCTATTTTGTCGGTATTTTTGCTATGACAGAGGCGGAAAAGAAAGTCATCCGATATTTTCTCTCACATCAGCAAGCATACTTCCTGCGCCAGAACGATGGAAGTAACTGGAAGCCATTTGAAGAAATAGATGGATGGGCAGAAAAAGAAATCATCACACCTGCCTGTGCTGTGCGACAGCACGCAGACAGGGAGACATTTTCCTCTAAGATATTCCTCCACAGTGCTTTTAACATTCATTCTGAAATAGTAGGGCTAAAAGACATTTTAATGAAAAAAGAAGCTGATTATAAAGAGACAGCTATCGTTTTGCCCGAGCCAGCAACGCTTATCCCGCTTCTCTCCGGAGTAATGACTTCACTTGATACAGATTATAATATTACGATGGGCTATCCACTAAAGAGAACCCCATTGTACACCTTATTAGACCTATCCATGAAACTTGAGGAAACCAGATATGAAGATGCTCACTCCTCTAAAGACTATCTTTCCCTGCTGATGCATCCTTACATCAAGAATTTTGGCTATGTGATTGAGCCGACTTATATGCGAATTCTCACCCACTGCGTGGAAGAATCGCTTCTTCAGGGTAAAACACTTATAAAATTGAGCGAGATTGAGGGAGACAATGAAATTTTTACGCGTGCTGTCCAAATGACAGAGAAAAAAAATCCATTCCAGAACTTCAGGGATGCCTTAGAAAACATTCATAAGATTTTTATCAGAAAAATGAGCGGGGTCAAAACCCTTAACCATTTAGGAGAGATTTTAGAAGAAATACTCACTCTTCTGCTCCGCCACAGCCCAGCGGCTCATTATCCATTCTCAGGAGAATTCTTCCACGGTTTCTTTCTTCTTTCTGACAAGCTTAGAAACTTCTTGCTAAAGGACGAAGAATTTAGGGCGCCAGGAGAATTATTTGGGCTTTTTCGCCACCTAATGGAAGCAGAACACATCGCTTTTCAGGGTGTTCCGCTGAAAGGCTTGCAAATTCTGGGATTGCTTGAAACAAGATGCTTAAGTTTTAAACAGGTATTTCTTCTTGATTCCAATGAAGGCGTTCTCTCATCTGCCACCTCCGAAGACTCGCTTTTGCCTCTTCCTCTGAGAGCAGCGCTGGGATTACCGCTTCATTATCAGAGAGACGAAATTTACCGTTATCATTTTCACTCTCTTATTTCTTCAGCCCGGGAAGCGCACATCTTCTATTGTGAGACGCAAAAGCAGCCTCGCAGCCATTTCATAGAAAAATTGGTCTGGGAAAGAGAAAAAAATGCCGGCAAAATTGGTTTCATAAAACCCGAACCGGTAGCGCTAAATATCCTGCCGCGCCCTTCTTCTCCTTTCGAGATTCCCAAAACCCAAGAAATGCTAAATATTCTTAAGGGAATGAACTTTTCATCGACTAAGCTAAATTCTTATCTCCGGTGCCCTGCCTCTTTCTACTTTGCCAATGTTTTAGGTCTTGAAGAAAAAGAGGAAATATCATCTAAATTGGATGCTCGTCTTATCGGCAACATTCTTCATGAAGTCCTAGAACAACTCTACCGACCTCTCATGATGGAGAAGGTGGTTTTAAGAGAGACAGAATACTCACACCTCGAAAAGAACTTGCCTGAGGTTCTTAAAAGGGTCTTTTTCAAAGCCTTCGGGGAACTGCGAGGGGAGCATTATCTCCTAAAAGAAATGGCTCTTAGTCGTCTGAATAGATACATTTTATTGGAGAAGCAAAGGTCCGCCGTCGACACCAACATAATTTCTGTTGAAGAAAATCTGTCCTGCTCTCTGAAACTAAAAAATAGTGTAAATATTCAACTAACTGGTCGCGCCGATCGTATTGACCGTCACAAGCAGGAGCGTATGATAGTAGATTACAAATCAGGAAAAAACCTGTCTCGGCATTCCTTCAAAGCATTTAACGATTCCTACAATAACAGAGACGAGATGAAGAAAAAAATAAAATCCATCCAGCTTCCTCTTTATGTTTTCCTATATCACCAGGTTCATCTCGTTCCGTATGAGTATATAAATTCAAGGCTAATCTCCCTTCGCACAGGAGAAGAGCAGGTGTTTTTTAATCGTGAAGTAAATCGGCAGAAATTTATGGAAGGAGTTTTCCTGCCAGCACTAGAGGTCCTTATTCAGGAAATCTTTAACCCAGAAATTCCTTTTGTCCGCGACGACACCGATGAAAAAATCTGTGAGTACTGCCCCTTCCCCACCTTCTGCCGCAAGCTATCCCCTTAATAGGTTTTAGGTGTTAGGTTTTAGGTGTTAGACTGAAAGATTGGTAACTGGTGATTGGTGCACTGGTGCTCTGGTGCCCTTTTTAAGTTTGACAGGATTTTAGATGGTGTAATACACTCTAAAATAGAGTGTCTGGTGATTGGTGCACTGGTGCACTGGAGACCTTTTTGAGAAGACTGAAGTTTTAGGAAATTAGGAGTTGGAAGAAAATATGAAAACCTATCGTTTTTCGGTGATAGTTGAAAAAGACAAGGATGGTTACTTTGCCTTTTGCCCTGAGCTTCAAGGGTGCTATACACAGGGGGATACCTACGAGGAGGTTTTGGTAAATATTAAAGACGCCATCTGCCTTCATATAGAGGACAGGATAGAAGGCAAAGAAGAGATTCCCCAGCCCGAAGCGGTCAGTCTGACCTCTCTAGAAGTGGCAGTATGACAGATAAACTTCCCAGGGTAACCGCTGCTGAGGCAATCAAAGTATTGGAGCGGACAGGTTTCTTTCTTACACGGCAGAGTGGAAGCCATAGAATCTACAAAAACAAGGAAGGGAAGAGGGTGACCATTCCTTGCCATCCGGGAAAAGTCCTTCACCCTAAAGTGTTGAAAAGTATCTTAAGAGATGC
>CAZVBB010000077.1:0-4855 GCA_964625285.1 uncultured bacterium
TTTTCAGGAATCTGTGTAGGAATATCAGACTATTATTTAGTTGACAGAGCATTATGACTATATTTATTGGTGTTATTTCCTTTATTTTCGGTTCTGTTGTGGGGAGCTTCCTTAATGTTTGCATCTATCGTCTTCCCCGTGAGGAATCAATTCTCACCCCAGGCTCTCATTGCCAACATTGCAATAAGCACATTGCCTGGTATGACAACATCCCCTTCATCTCGTTTATCATTTTGAGAAGAAGGTGTCGCCACTGCCAGGGTATTATCTCATCTCGCTATTTCTTGGTTGAATTCTTGACGGCAGGTATTTTCCTTTCGCTCTTTTTAAGATTTGGGGTCTCCCCGGAGTTTTTTATCTATCTGCCACTCGTATCAGGGCTTATACTTATCACATTTATTGACTTTGACCACTGGATTATACCAGATGTGGTTACCCTCCCTGGAATAATTCTTGGCATTGCCCTGAGCACATTTTATCCTGAGATACAACGGGAAATCCTCCGTTTCTCAGTAGTTTCTGCTACTGCCTATTCCGGTTTTTTCTCATCTGTATTTGGAGCATTTGTCGGCGGATTTTTTCTTTATCTCACCGGAGTAATTGGGGGAAAGATTGCCAAAAAAGAGGCAATGGGTGGTGGGGATGTAAAGCTCCTGGCAATGATTGGCGCTTTTTTAGGATGGCAACTGGTAGCACTGACAATATTTTTGTCTGCATTTCTCGGCTCAATCGCGGGGGCAGTAGTAAAGATAAGGAAGGGTGAGAGCTATATTCCCTATGGTCCCTATCTGGCTCTCGGAGCAGTTTTTTCCATTTTCTGGGGGAAGGCAATAATTGAATGGTACCTGTTTGGAGTAGGCTGAAGGTAGGAAGGCAGAGGGCATAGGGCAAATGAAAAGTGTTCGAAAGTTCAAAGGTTCAGGGTTCAGAGTTTAGGAATTCAGAACCCACCTGCCTGTGCGTGTCCGCACGCAGACAGGGAACAGTGAACCCAGAACCCTTAAACGGTGAACTTGTGAACTTGTGAACTTGTCAACTGCACTTGTAATTTGAGTGGAGGTTTTTAGTAATGATACGTTATCTGACGGCAGGGGAATCGCATGGGGAAGCTCTTGTCACGATAGTTGATGGTTTCCCTTCAGGGATTGGACTCAACGAAGGAGACATAGATGCGGAGTTGCGTCGCCGTCAAGGCGGTTATGGCCGCAGCAAAAGAATGAAGATAGAAAAGGACAGTGCAAGAATCCTCTCTGGCACGAGAGGCGGAAAGACAACGGGAAGTCCGATTGCTATCATCATTTCCAACAAGGATTGGAAAAACTGGAAAGAAGAAGAGAAGGTAACTACGCCAAGGCCAGGACATGCTGACCTTTCAGGGGCAATTAAGTACGGAGAAGTTGACCTGCGTAATGTTGCTGAACGCGCTAGCGCCCGAGAGACGGCTGCTCGCACCGCCGTTGGAGCTATGGCAAAGATTTTGTTGAGAGAGCTTGGCATCAGCGTCTTCAGTCATGTCATCAGTATCGGAGGAGTCAAGGCTGTTGCCACTGGAGTGACACCGGAAAAAATTATTGAAGCGCAAAAAAGAGAGTTACTTTCCTGCATTGACCCGGCTGCTGAGGAACTGATGATTGTGGAGATAGACAAGGCAGCGGCAAAAGGAGATTCCCTGGGAGGAATATTTGAGATAATTGCAACAGGAGTTCCGATTGGGCTTGGCAGCTACACCCACTGGGATCATCGACTTGATGGGCGTCTCTCTCAGGCAGTGATGAGTATCCAGGCAATTAAAGGAGTGGAAATTGGATTGGGATTTGAATCAGCGCGTAGAGTGGGGTCAAAGGTGCATGATGAGATATTTTACAATAGGAGAGGTTTTTACCGTAAGACAAATAATGCTGGTGGAATTGAGGGAGGAGTAACCAATGGAGAGCAAATTGTCATCCGCGCAGCGATGAAGCCGATTCCTACATTGCAGACTCCGCTGAAAACGGTTGATATTATCACAAAGAAAGCAGTTACTGCCACAAAAGAAAGGGCCGATGTTTGTGCTGTGCCGGCAGCCTCAGTAGTAGGAGAGGCAGTAGTTGCCATAGAGATAGCCAGAGCGATGCAGGATAAATTTGGTGGTGACACCATTGACGAAATGAAAAGGAATTGTGCCAGCTACGAGGACTACATAAGAAAGTTATGAAAAATATCATTTTGCTGGGCTTTATGGGGACGGGAAAAACTGCGGTAGGTAAAAAACTTGCTGAGGAATTACAAAAGGATTTCCTGGATATTGATGAGTTAATTGAAAAAGAGAACGGCATCTCTATCAGCGAGATATTTTTTAATTTTGGCGAGGAGTATTTTCGCCAGTTGGAGGCAGAGAAAGTAAAAGAAGTTTCAGAATATGAAAACACCGTAATTGCCACTGGAGGTGGGATTGTTCTTCGGGAAGAGAATATAGGAAACTTAAGAAAAAATGGGGTGCTTATCTGTCTGAGCGCCAGGCCTGAAGTAATTATAGCAAGAACAAAGGCAGAAAAAAATCGCCCTCTTCTTGACACTCCCTATCCATCGGAGACAATTGTGGAACTGCTTCGCTTCCGTGCTCCTCTTTATGCCCAGGCTGGCGCGATGGTTGACACTTCCGACTTGACTGTAAATGAGGTAGTAACGGAGATAAAAAAGATAGTTGAAGAAATAAAATGAACTCAAATGTAAATCGAGAACTGACGAGAATATACTTTGAGCTGCACGGATTTTTAACGCAACTTAATGAACATTTTTTTGTTTTCAGGCTCAAGCCTACTAAGACCGATTCCCAACTGGGCTTTATCTTATACCCGGCGGATATCCCTGCCATTCAAGCGGCAACTATCAATGTAAAAGGATGGCATACCGACAAGTTTTTCCCTTCTCGGCTTAGCCGTTCCCCTGAAATATTTGATTTTGTGCAACCGGAGGCGCTTGCGGTGGCGGGAGAGTTTTTTGGAGGAGGAGACTTTAAAAAGATACTTGTTCTTTCCTCCCTTCCTGCTCCTGGAGAGATGAGGGAAAAAAGCATTGAGCTACTTGAGAGTAAAGGAATTGACCATATAATTGAATTTGCTACGATGCTCAACTACATTATTGGTAAAGTAAAGCCAAATCAAAACTATACCAACTCTGACCTCCTTCAGTTGTTACGGCTCCTCAAGCACTACCAATTCATAAAAGATTCCCAGTTGGACTTATTTTAAAATGAAAAAATACTGGCTGGCATTGAATGCCATTTCAGGACTGGGCCCACGGCGGGCAAGAGAGCTATTGAAGAACTTTGGCAATCCAGAGGCGATACTGAATGCATCTGAACATAAGCTGAGAGAAGTTCCAGGAGTTGGAGACACGCTTGCCCGGAAAATAGTGACATGGAGGGAAGAGATAAACATAGATAAAGAGCTTGAGTTGATAGCAAAAGGAAACATTAAGGTGCTAACTATTGAAGATAGCGGCTATCCCATCCCCCTGTCAAAAATTTTTGACCCTCCTCTGGTTCTCTATGTTAAAGGAGAGCTTCTTCCCAAAGACACAGCAGCCGTTGCCATTGTTGGCAGTCGCCGTCCATCTATTTATGGAAAGATAACCGCTGAGAAATTAGGAAGAGAGTTGGGGACAAAGGGATTAACTATTGTTAGTGGAATGGCAAGAGGGATAGATTCTGCTGCTCATAAAGGGACTCTCTCCAGCGGTGGCCGCACAATCGCCGTACTTGGAAGCGGGCTTGGCATAATCTATCCTGCAGAGAATAAGGCATTGGCTGATGAAATCGCCGCAAGCGGAGCAATTATCTCTGAATTTCCTATGCTCACCCCACCAGAGCGTGGAAACTTTCCGAGAAGAAATCGGATTATTAGCGGGCTCTCATTGGGGGTTGTTGTGGTTGAAGCGGCAATGCGCAGTGGAGCACTCATTACCGTTGACTGCGCCTTGGAACAGGGAAAAGAGGTCTTTGCCATACCCGGCAGGGTTGACTCTCCGATTAGCTGGGGAACGAATAATCTCATCCAGCAGGGGGCAAAAATAGCTACTACGAGTGATAGCATTGTTCTCGAACTTGAACCATTGCTCAGAAATTTCCAGCAAATTGAAGGAGGAGCAAGGAAGCTAAAAGAGAGGAAGCTTACAGAAAAACTGACACCCGTCTTAGGAGGCGATGAAAAAAGACTTTATGAACTCCTATCAGATGCCAAGGATATAGATACCATTATTACAGAGAGTGGCTTCTCAGCAAGCAAGGTCTCCTCCACACTAATAACGCTTCAAATCAAAAAGCTAATTAAAGAGTTCCCCGGCAAGGTTTTTGTTAGAACGTAAGTGAGATTGTCTCTAAAAAGTCCGAAATCTCTGAAATCAAGGGCGGCACTTTTGTGACGCCCTATCGGTAAAATGCTTTGCTATTTTATTGGTGCCTTTGAATAAAATCTCAGATATTTTTATATTCCTTTTTATTCTTCGGTTAGTGTAAATCTCATTGCTTCCTTAATATGTATCCGTTCACAGTTCACAGTCACCAGTGCACCAGCCACCAGTTTACAAGTTGACAAGTCACCAGTTACCAATTACCAGTCACCGTTCTGGGTTCTGGGTTCACCGTTCCGGGTTTTTCTTAACCTCTGAACCTTTGAACCTCTGAACTTTGCCCTATGCTCTATGCCCTCTGGTGACCTGATGCACTGGTGCTCGTGTGCGTTAGGAAGGAATAATAAATACGGCGGCGGCAATGACTGTTGTCCACAGCCCCTTAGGGTTACCAACTGCTGATTGAGTTACGTTTGTTGTTCTTACAATCTGGTTGTACATCTTGTAAATTTGCTTGCGCTCATCC
>CAZVBB010000078.1:0-4838 GCA_964625285.1 uncultured bacterium
CACTTTGTTCGGGTTCGCAATGACAGCTCTGCTGTCATTTTTGCTTTGTCATTTTTCATTTTAATTTTTGATTTTTACATTTATACCTTCAGCCTTTAGTCTTCAATCTATGCTTTGAAATTACGGCAGATTTCTGCTGCTTTTGACTCTAACACTATTATATCTTCCAAAACTTTGGTAATCTCAAGATAATCCTTTAAGTTGCCTTCACTTTTTTCCTTAAAAAGAGCAGCGAGCTGGTGCCAGCTTTTGACATTTTTTGAAAAAAGCACTATAACCTCATCAAGAGAAGCATCTTTTATATACCCTGACAGCTCTTTTAAAAATCCCAAATAGGGCTTGCGAAAGGCAGCACCTCCAGTGCCTCTTTTTTCAATCTGCTGGTAAGCAAATCTCTCGCACCACGACCTTGATTCAACATCTTCCCACGCCGAAAGATCTTCTCTTAGGTTTTTGAGGGACTGAATGCCCACGCCACTCATAACATGCCTCTCTCCCCACGAGCGGAGGGCAGGGATAGCAATTCTAACTATATCTATTTTGTTCATTCTTTCATTAATTGTAAAGATTATATTTTTCTCCATGTATGGCGGGGTCTTACTCGCTCTTGCCATAATGAGGTCGGTTATGCTGACTGTCTGAGCCTCCGGTTTTAAAGTATCTGAAAGATAAACTTCATTATTTTCTTCATCAAATCCCCAAGCAACAACTATGTGTCCATTAAAATGAACTTTTGAATCAAAATAAGGGAGGTAGAAAATATCTGTCCTCACCATTACGGGGATGTCACTTATAATATAATCCCTTACAGCAAGCCACGATTCAGTATTTTCTAATCCGGACTCAATTCTGAAGGGAAGCCCGGTATTCTTGATAAAGGTTTCCTCAAAATATCCAAATCTGGTATGGATAATCTTGACAGGATCAAAGGAATAATCCGAAAAATAATAAAAAGACGGAGCCTCACCCAGACCTATGACCATGTCTTCACTTATGTTACATCCGTAATAACTTAAAAGGTTTCTAAGCCCTGAAGAACCACAGTGATAGCCAGGGTAATGCTTGTAGTTTTGTATAATATGTTTCATCGTATTTCCTTCCTTTTGTGTTTTATTTGGCCGCTTTAAACATTTGCTCTAATATTGGCGACAAATCAATATCTTCTCCGTTGGATAGGATTATGCCACCTATATTTGTTTCAGGGTTAAAAAACATAGCAGTGCTGACTCCCATTTCTATTCCTATATGCCCAAACAATTCCTGACCAATGCTTGAATCATAATACCATCCAAGCCCAAATGTATTTTGCGCTTCGGTAAACTGCCTATCTTTCATTAATTCAATAGTTGAATTCATCAGCAATTGCTTATCACCGATGGCGCCGCCTTTCATATATGCTAATAAGAAATTTGAAATATCATTAATCGTTGTCATTAATTGTCTGGTTGGATAATCAGCAGAAGTATAGTGTTGATATGGCTCCAAACCTATATTGTAAGGAACTGCTTTTCGGCTAATGTCAATGCTCTCTAATTTCCATGCAGTGCTGGTCATTCCTAATGGAATAAATATGTTTTCCCGGCAATACTCGTCAAAAGACTTACCGGAAATATTTTCAACTAAATATCCCAGAAGAGCAAAGCCAACATTAGAATAATCGTAATAAGTGCCTGGTTTCCTTTTATAAAAATTTTCTGCTTCTGAATAGTGTTCACCACCAGGTACAAAATAACTGCGTAAAAAATCGCCTAAAGCTACAGGAGAATCCTTGCCCCAACTATAAACCTCGTAATCATTATCATTTATGCTAGAGGTATGGGCAAGTAGCATCCTGAAGGTAATATGTTTATTCGGGTAATTCGGGTTTATAACCTGAAATGGTAAATAATCATTGATATTATCATCTAAATCAAGCTGCTGCCTTTCATATAATTGCATAATTGCAGTTGCCACAACCAACTTTGATATTGAAGCTACCATAAATATAGTTTGCTCGGAAACTTTTATCCTGCCAGCTATGTCTGCATACCCAAATGAATTTAACCATATTATTTCATCATCTTTTATAATGCTGGCAGATAAGCCAGGTATATCTTCTGACTCCTTTTCTTGCTTGATAAAACTATTAAGGTAATCAAATGTTATTACTGTATAATCATTTTGTCTGCTATAACCAACAGTAAACTCTGCTAGAAAGGGCGGAGCTTTAAGCCCCGCTGATTTTCCTAAAAAGGAATCGGATTTATACTCATTCTCGCTCCAGGGAGCGGGGCTTTCTAATGGGGCAAATAAGATTAAAGCAAGAATAGCAAGAGCAGCAAAAAAAGCTACTATTTTTTTCATAACATTATTCTAACAAAATTTGCCGAAGGCTTTACGCAAACACGCTGTTATCTGCCTGTGCCTCTCATAGTGAATTGTATATCTATGCATGAAGAACAGCTCGGGTCAGGTTTTCAGAGGAAAACTGTCCACCTGTAAGTCCGGCAAGAGAACTTTCTCCACCGAAAAGTTCATCCCGAATGGCGCTTATCGAGAATCCCTTTTTCTCAAGTTGCCTTGCCCTTTGCGACAAGTCCTTGAAGTACTCTATACATGATTGAAGAGCCTTGCGACCGTCATGCACCACATTGCCAATGGAGGTAAATAGAATAAGCCTATTGGTTTTGAGATCGACAAGCTTTTCCATTGACCTTGTGATTTCCATGATATTCTCCTCTGACCGGATAACCTTTGGTTTTTCTGAAATAAAAAGGTCTCCAGAAAAGCACCAACCTTTTTCAGGTTCTATTAATGCTACGTGTCCTTTACAATGCCCAGGGGTCTCTACCACATCAAAATGGAAATGATCAGTTTCTATTTTCTTGGGTAAACAATCCACTCCAGTTGGCTCTGGATAACCCCAAATTATCTCCTGATATGGGTACAACTTAGGAACCTGGTTGATGAGAGGAACCGATTCAGGAGGTGCAAATATTTCGATGCCAAGCCTCTGTTTTAGAATGTAATTGGCACCAATATGGTCCTCATGATAATGCGTGTTTACTGTAAACTTGAGATTTTGCCCCTCTATAAATTTTACCAACTCCTCAGCCGTATGCCTACAGCCAGTATCAATGAGGAGTCCGTCAACAAGGTACGCCGCAACCCAATAAAGTGGCTTTCCTCCAACCTCGCGGCTCATCTTGATTTGGATAATTTCTTCAAACTGGTTGGTTTCAATCATCTTTTTCACCCCTTTACTGTTTTTGTCATCCATAGACCATGAATATTGCAATACTCCTTCACTTGAACGATTGCATCCTTGATCTCAAATTTTGCCTCAGGCGCATTTCCTGGTCTCAGGAACTTCCGCAACACTGCGGTATCTGTTACAACCTCTACCCATTCTATATAGTGCTTCTCTTCCATCGGATGTGTACCCGAGCCCACTTTGATCTTTACGTCCTTATCCGTCCGTTCCACCACCGGCACATGCTTTTCCTTGCCCTGCTCTTCTGTCTTTGCTTCCTGTAGTTTCATGGGCTGGCCACAACAGACTAACTCTCCCACACCTGTATGAAGCACTTCTACAATGTTCCTACAATCTCACACTTATATATTTCCAATTTTGCTGTCATTTTTCTATTTACCTCTTTCAGGCGAATCCTATTCTCTTTGTTCTATCTGTGCTCTCACTCCTTCTCAAATTCTTCTTTTCCTGCACCACAAACAGGGCATACCCAATCATCGGGGAGATCTTCAAATCTTGTTCCCGGAGCTATACCATTGTCAGGGTCACCCTTTTTAGGCTCATAGATATACCCGCAAATTGTACACTTATAATTCTCCATTTTCTTTTACCTCCTTTTAATTTTCCGTTCTATTGTCTCAAGCTCTACAGCCTCAAGTCTGCACACTTTTTAAATACCTTTTTACTTCAGAAGGTCTGAAGCATTATATTTTCATCTTTTTTGTTTTTTTTATTTAAATATTCTTCCTGCCTCTTTATACCACAACACCAAATCTAGATGACTCATAGGTATTTTAACCCTTCCTGCAAACTCTTTCATCTTTTTCTCAATCTCAAAATATTTTTTTCTAGATAGAGAACTCGGAATTTCTTCTATTACCCCAAGCAATTTTAAGTTCTTTAATATATGTCTGTCAAGAATAGCAATTTTTTCTCCATATCCTATATTTCTTAAGAAATGGCTCGCCTCTTTGTAACCAAGACCATTTATGTTCTCAACTAACCACACCCTACGTTCATAAATATCATTAAACTTGTTTAGTACAGGTTTCATGCAAACTTTCCCGTTACTAGTGAAAAATTCTCTTGAACTTACAAGGTATCTTGCTTTTTTGTTTTTAAATCTAACACCGTGCAATTCTTTCTCAATTTGTTCGACATCTCCCTTTAACAATAAGCCTTTCTCTCTTAGCTTCACTATGGTATCCCAGCAAAGTTTCGCTTTAGATTGTGGTGTA
This sequence comes from uncultured bacterium, assembly GCA_964625285.1. Taxonomy (GTDB): domain Bacteria; phylum NPL-UPA2; class NPL-UPA2; order NPL-UPA2; family NPL-UPA2; genus NPL-UPA2. The sequence continues at coordinate 4,471 of CAZVBB010000078.1, forward strand.
AAAATACAGAAAGCTAATTCAGTAAAAATTTCTTCATCGTTTCCATTCAACCATACTTGTTCAAATTCTTTCAATCTTCGGAGTATTTCGCTTTTTTTTAAATCATATATCCTTTTTATTTCTTCGTGTGTATTCATCGCAATAAATTAGGGCCTGTTAATGCTCACTAATTAGGTAACTCTTTTGGTATAGTATTATAGTTAACCAAAGGAAGATCTAATGATATACTCACAACGGATCGTTGCCAAACGATGGGTACCCATTTTAAGAGAATATGAAAAATGCTGAATTAAATGAGGGCAGACTTTTATTTAATCTCATGTCGCAATTATCCTCATTATCTTATATAGTTCTTTATCCAGTAAAGC
>CAZVBB010000079.1:0-4720 GCA_964625285.1 uncultured bacterium
AAATGTCTAATGGATATAGTAGTGAGGGTTTCAGGAAGGAACTCAAGCGGATGTTAGAGTCTGCAAAAGGAATGCTTGGGCTACTTAAAATTGCTATTCCGATTGTGGTGGTTATCTGGCTTTTATCGGGAATATATACTGTTGGAACCGGCGAAGTGGGTATTGTGAGACGGTTTGGGAGATTTACTGTTCAGACAGAGCCGGGTCTCCGCTATCGCCTACCTCGCCCTATTGAATCATACAACATAGTTAACATTGCTGAGGTAAGAAGGGCTGAAGTTGGCTTTAGAACGATAGAACGTCCAGGAAGAGAGCCGGAAATCCGTCGAGTATTAGAAGAAGAAATGATGCTTACCGGGGATAGGAATATCGCTGCCGTGCAAATTCTGATTCAGTATCAAGTAGTAGACCCTGTAAAATATCTTTTCCGAGCCAGAGAGCCTGAAATCGCACTTCGGGTAAATACTGAGGTTGCCCTCAGAAGCATTATTGGCAATATGGATATTGACCATGCTATGACGGTAGGTCGGCCTGAGATTGAAGCGGGCGTTCGCAGCTTCCTGCAGCGGTTGTTAGATGACCACCAAACCGGATTACATGTAGTTCTGGTAGAGCTACAGGTGGTAGACCCGCCCGATGAAGTAAAAGAGGCGTTTTATGATGTAGTGCGCGCCAAGGCAGACAGGGAAAGGCTGATTCGGGAAGCGGAAGGATATGCTTTGGATGTGGTTCCCAAGGCAAGAGGAAGAGCAGTAGAGATAACACAGGCAGCTACTGCCTTCAAGGAAGAAAGAATAGCATTAGCTGAAGGTGATGCAGCTCGATTCCTCCAACTTCTCGAAGAGTACCAGAGGGCGCCGAAAGTAACCCGGGAAAGGCTATATCTGGAGACTATAGAGAGGGTTTTGGCTGAAAGCGAAAAATTTATCATTGACCCTGAGGTCGGTGGCAACATATTACAGTTCTTACCTTTAACTGACATTGAACTTGAAAGGTAGGTGGCTAAATGAATACTAAAGTATGGGTAGTTGTGATTTGGTTGCTGGTCGTTGTGATTGTCGGCAGCCAGGCAATATTTACAATAGATGAGACAGAGCAAGCGATTGTTTTGCAGTTAGGGGAATACATAGGGACGATAGAGGAACCTGGGCTGCACTTTAAAATCCCTTTTGTTCAGGCAGTGCACCGTATGGAAGCGAGAACGTTAATTTCCGATGTGCGCTCGGCTGAGTTCCTTACTCTCGACAAGGAAAGATTGGTGGTGGACAGCTATACTCGCTGGCGAATTGTTGACCCGCACCTGTTCTTCAAAGCGGTAAGAAATGAGCATGGAGCCAAACCTAAAATAAATGGCATTGTTACCTCTAGACTGAGAGAAGAACTTGCCCGGCACAATCTATGGGATATAATCAGTGTTCAGAGAAAGCCAATTATGGAAGTAGTTGGTAAGCACGTGGATGAGGTTGCTCGTCGTGAGTTCGGGATAGAGATAATAGATGTCAGAATGAAAAGAGTTGACCTTCCTGAAGGAGTGCAGGCAGCTGTTTTTGCGCGAATGGTAGCAGAGCGTGGCCGAATATCTAAGGAACATCGCGCTGAAGGAGAACAAGAGGCAATGAAACTTAGGGCGGGTGCAGATAGAGAGGTGACTATTATCCTGGCTAGTGCCGAGAAGGAAAGTCGGGTATTAAAAGGTGAAGGCGATGCAAAAGCTGCGGCTATTTATGCAGATGCCTTTAATGAGCATCCTGAGTTCTTTAGCTTTGTACGAACACTAAGGGCATACGAGGAGTTTCTTGCAGGCGGGACCACCTTGATATTTAGCTCTGAGACTTATCTGTTTAGACATCTTAGAGCGCCGGTTCAAAGGTAGTCAATGAAAGAGTCAAATGAATAATTCCACTAGAGTAAAGTCAGAAGTAAAGAGATTACCGGATTTTCAGTGTCAACTCCGGATTGAAGTACCCCCGGAGGAAGTTGACCGCTGTTTTGAGAGCGTCCATCGTCAGTTTATTCACAAGGTAAAGATTCCCGGCTTCAGGCAGGGAAAGGTTCCTTTAAATATTCTTAAGACCCGATTCGCTGCTGCCATTGCTGAAGAAGTTATGAAGGAGATAGTAAATAAGTATTACTGGGAAGTGCTGAGAGAAAAAGAAATTACTGCTTTATCTGACCCTAAGATAGATACGGATAATAAACTTCCTGAAGAAAATAAATTATTTTTCTTTGTGGCAACAGTGGAGGCATTATCAGAGATTAAACTTCCTGATTACAAGGGAATAAAGCTGAAGAGAGAAAAGATAGAAATTACCGAGCAAGATGTTGAAGCGGCTCTTAAGATGAAACAGGAGGAAAAAGCCAATTTTCTCCCGGTAGAAGGTCGCCCGGTAAAAGAATATGATTGGCTACTTGTTGATATTACCTCTTTTGTTAATGGCTCTCCATATCAGCAGGTGAAGGAATATATATTCCAGTTAGGGAAAAATCGTCTCCCCGAAGAGGTGGAAAAAAGTCTTATCGGGTGCAAGGTTGGCGAGGAAAGCAAAGTAGAGATAGCTCATAAAGATGGCAGAAAAGTCGCTTACCATGTTTTGGTAAGAGGGATTAAAGAAAGAAGGCTGGTCGTTGTTGATGATAGTTTTGCTCATGATCTTGGAGGTTTTGCAAACCTTAATGAGTTGCGTGACCATCTTCGTAAAGAACTCACTCTTCAAGCTTTACTCATTACAGAAAGAAAACTGCGTGAGATGGCGGTGGACTTGATAGCGGAGCAGACTGAGGTTGAGCTCCCACCGCATATTATAGAAGAACAGATTGATAATTTATTGCTCTATGTTAGGGCAAGGGTCAATGCTGACGTGGAGTATAAGGGGGAGGATGCTATGCGAATTGAGCTCCGCCCGGTAGCAGTCCATCAATTAAAAAGAAAGCTTGCTCTTGAGGAAATCTCGTGCAGAGAAAAGATTACCATAACCGATGAGGAAGTAAAAAAGCATCAGCAGGTCAGAGTTAAATTAGGCGCTAAAGAAGAAAAAGAAGATGAACTCAGGTGGCAACTACAGCGGCATAAGACAATAGAGTTCATCATGAGCCATGCAAAAATTGAAGAAAAAGAGAAATCTTTAGTTCTTACTCTGGAGGAGGCAAGGCAACTTGAAGCATCTGAAAGACATAATTCGGGTAACAAAAAGAGTTAAATTAGTTGGTGGTCAGTAGCAAGTGGAGGTATTTGGTATGGAATTAAATAGGTTGCCTGGGATAGTAGAAGATGATGGGAGAGGAAGAGTTCATTATGACCTTTTTGACAGACTGCTTAAGGAAAGAATTGTTTTTCTTGGCGGCTCAATGACTGTTGTTCGGGCAGGGTCATCTGTTATTTCAGATTTGGAAGCTAATATTCTTATTGCTCAGCTTCTTTACCTTGAGTCTGAGGACCCTAATAAAGATATTAAGCTTTATATTAATAGTCCTGGTGGCTCAGTGACTGCTACGTTAGCAATCTATGATACAATGCAGTACATTAAACCCCCTGTTTCAACGATATGCGTTGGCCAGGCTGCCAGTGGTGCTACTTTGCTTTTGGCGGCGGGAGCGAAGGGAAAACGGCTGGCTCTTACTCATTCGCGCATCCTTATCCATCAGCCGATGGGGATGGCAGAAGGACAGGCAACTGATATTGAGATTCAATCAAGGGAAATATTAAGACTAAAAGACCAGTTGAATGAGATTCTTGCTCATCACACTGGCCAGTCAGTGGAAAAAATTAAAAATGACTGTGAGCGCGATTTTTATATGTCTGCTGAGGAAGCAAAAACATACGGGCTGATTGATAAAATCATAGATAAGAGATAAGGAAAAGAGGTTAACGGTTCACAGTTCAGAGGTTCAGAGTTCAGAGTTCAGGGTTCAGAACGGTGAACCCGGAACCCGGAACCCTGAACGGTGAACGATTAAAAAAAGAGGTGATTTTGATGCAGAAAAAGTATCTACTGACGCCGGGGCCAACCTCGGTGCCTTCGGAAGTTCTCCTAACAATGAGCCAGCCGATAATTCATCATCGCACCACCGAGTATCGTAAGATATTCACAAAGGTGAATGAAGAATTGAAATACCTTTTTCAAACTACAAGTGATGTGCTTATTTTCTCCTCATCGGGGACAGGAGCAATGGAAGGAGCAGTGAGTAATCTTCTTTCTCCTAACGACCAGGCATTGGTCGTTAAAGGAGGGAAATTTGGTGAACGCTTTGCGGAAATTTGCACTGCCTATGGAGTAGAAGTAATTCCAATTGATGTCGTGTGGGGAGAAGCTGTTGATCCAAAAAAAATAGAGTCAAAGCTTGCTGAAAATCCTAACATAAAAGCTGTGTTTACTACTCTGTGCGAGACCTCTACAGGTGTTGTAAATGACATAGAGTCTATTGGAAACATTGTTGCAAAAAGTCGGGCAGTATTGGTTATTGATGCCATCAGTGGGTTGGGGGCAATGGAGTACAAGCCTGACCTCTGGCATGTAGATGTAACGGTTGGATGCTCACAAAAAGGATTAATGCTTCCACCTGGCCTTTCTTTCGTCAGCCTCTCAGAGGCGGGGTGGAAGTTAGTAGAAGGGTCAAAATTACCAAAGTATTATTTTTCTTTCCTGAAAGCAAGAGAAGGTGTTGGGGGCGGAGAGCCTCCTTTTACACCTGCCGTCTCTCTTATTATTGGCTTAAATAAAGC
>CAZVBB010000080.1:0-4718 GCA_964625285.1 uncultured bacterium
CGAACCTGATGCGTCTATCAATTGACTAATTAGCCTTACATTGATTGTATCTTTGGGCAATTTCTTGCATAACCTGATTATTCCCTTAGCAAATTCTAACGTTCTTTCTTCTAAATCATATGCCTTGTTTTGATATTTGGTCATTTGAATTTGTAATTTGTTTGTGATTTGTAATTTGTAATTTTTCCATTGTACTTCACTGAGGATTTACAAGTTATTAGGCTGTCAATCTGGAAGGTCTGTTATAACGCTTTAACATTCCCTTACAGCCTCAAAGTCCACCACCGGTTTTAATACCTGTTCTGGATAAATCTGCCCGGAATTTGGCAGCATGGAATTATACACCCACTCAATATCAATTATACCCAGTGTAACACCTCGATAACGTCTATACCCTTGAAACTTTCCTCTTACCAGAACGGACTCCAGCGTTGTTGTAACGCTAAGTATTCCCACGGTTGTTCCCGGCAATATGCCGGCAAGCTCTTCTTTATACATACCAATAGAAAAAACCAGCCTCCTACTGTCAGCTGCCTGGCATTGCAAAGCCGGAACTATTTTCGGAAAACCATCTTCTCCCACATAAGAAATAAATTTCAGTGCAGTAAGTCTGTTAAACAATTTCTCTGCATATGGTTTAAGAATTCTCTTCTCTATATTGGTTCTGGCGGCACCCATAGCAAATTTTGTAAAAAGCGTGGCTTGCACCGCTTTAACTACAGGTAATGTTACTGGCTCTGCTACTTCCACTAAATCCAAGTAATGTACACTGCTTACCGGAAAATAAGCGTTATATCGCTGCAACGGCATCTCTTTATATTTATCCAATTCCAACCCGGCACTTTCTTTATGTGTCCACTTTGCTTTGCCCCGCCACATCTTTTTGTCTTCAGGTGTTAAAATGAAAAAGGAGACCTTAGGATTATTTTGCATATACCACTTGCTAAGCCCGCGGCAAAACTGCCCGATAGTCATTTTATCAGGACTTTGCGCCATCAGAGTATTTAAAAATGTCAGATGCACAAGTCCCTCTGGATTCAAGCAGGAAACAACGGCAAACTTTTCCAGAGGTGCAATAGCTTTAATCTCCTCTTCTGTAAATGCCTTCCTCTTATCCATTCATATCACCTATCTCTTTTTGCTTAAATTTTGACCCTGTAGAATCTATTGCAGCAATACCTCATTCTCCCCAGTACCGACTTACTGACTTACTGACTCAGTATCGTAGCCCCGCTCCAATGCACGATAGCAGGATTCACGCCAGAGTTTCTGGCAACTACAGTAAGCTCTTCTAGGCGACTCTTGCTCAAAAGGTCGCTCTCTTTATACTTCCAATCCAGCCCCAAGCGCAGGTATTTATCCCGGCAAAGGTTGTTAAATGCACAAAGTTCCCAGCGGCTTACCACGCTGGCAAGATTGGCGGCAATGAAACTGCCGATACCCCTGATATTGTCTTCACTCGCTGTCGCCTCCGGAATAATAGGCGTTCTTATCCAAAGCTCATCGGGGCAGAAGTGTGCCTGCATGTAGCCGTACAGGTAGATAATATTTTCGAGTATTTTGGTATTTGAACTTCCTGTAAAATTCTTATGTTTAACAGGGTCTATCTCTTTCAAGTCATAGAGAACCATATCTGCATGCGGCAAAAGAAGTGCCAGGGACTCTTGCGGGTAATGTCCGCAGGTGTCCAGTGCTGTGTGAATGCCTTTTTCTTGCAGCCTTTTAAAAAGCCCAGCAACAAAATCTGCCTGCAGTACTGGCTCTCCCCCGGACACTGTAACCCCGCCACCTGATTTTTCAAAATAAACCCTGTCTTTTACAACCTCATAAACAAGGTTATCCAGAGACCACCTTTTCCCCAGGAGTTCTATCGCTCCGGCAGGACAGGCTGTAGTGCATTCTCCACAACCCGTGCATAAATCTCTGTTTATCTGTATTTCTGCCTCTGTTGCTGTTATAGCCGTCTGGTGACATGTCTCCAGGCAAATCAGGCAGTGAATACAATGTGCATCCATCCACTGGACTTGCGGTTTCCAAGAAATAGACTCAGGATTATGGCACCAGGCACATCTTAAGCTGCACCCTTTAAAGAAAATTGTCGTTCTCAGGCCCGGCCCATCCTCGGTAGACATTCTCTGAATTTCTGAAACAATTCCTTCTCCGGCACTTATATTAGCATTAAAATTTACCATGGCTTACCCTGTGAATAACTTCATCCTGCATCTCCCTGCCAATACTGGTAAAGTAAGCATTATAGCCAGTTACCCTAACCAGCAGGTGACGATAGTTTTGCGGATGTTCTTGCGCATCACGCAACATTTCAGGGTCCAGCATATTTATTTGCAAGCATGTACCACCATTTTCAACATAACCTCTTAGAAAAGCTTTAAATTTCTCTTTATGCTCTGCATCTTTCAAAATCGCAGGATTAAAGGTGATCGTATGACTAGCCCCGTTTGGCAGCGAGTTAAAATACTCGTCCCAGTCCCCGTTCCCATCAAGAGCTTTGCCTCCCAGAACTTTGCCGACAGAGTTTGTATTGGAAGTAGGACCGTTAATATCAGCTCCATTCACCGGGCAAATTGCATTCGACAAAAACTGCCCTTTGCTTCTGCCATCGGCACTAGCCGCCATTATATAACCGTCTGAAGCCCAGTAATTCCAGCTCAACATACCCGGCCGGTATTGACGATCGGTGGACTTTGTTTTATGCTTCCAGACCTCACTGCACCACAGGTCCAGCACCTTTTTCCCCAGAGCATCAGCTTCATCATCATCCCGACCATACTTAGGCGCCCTGTTTTTCGCTTTGGCCTGTAGCACCTCATAGCCTTGCCAGTTCGCTTTTAACGCCTTTACCAGCTCCGCCAACGTGCATTCTTTTTTATCAAAAACGAGGTATTTGATGGCAAGTAATGAGTCTACAGTAGTAGCATACGTAACTGCTTCCATGGTTGTAAAACTAATTTCTGCCCCACCCTGCGTTATATCCAGTCCTTTATCCGCACATCCTGTTACCAGGCAAGACAAATACGGTGTCGGGAAAAACTTTGCTCTAATTGACTCTGACAATTCATGTACATCTACACACTTTTTGACGATATAAGCAGTTTGCTGGGCATAGGCCTCCCAGAATTGGGCAAAAGTCTTAAATCTCGTAGCCTCGCCTGTTTTTGGCCCGTCCTGTTTGATTTTTTCACACTTTCCGGTCATGGCGTCAATGTAGGGGTTTAAATCTTTTCCACCTGTAAGTGCCAGCTCCACTGCTTTTAATAAGTTTAAATTATTATCCACCGTCCCGGAACGATCGTTACCAACCATTGTATTCTCAAGGCAACCAACAGGGGCATATGTATGCACGTTATCCTTATTGATAAGATGTGTGATTTGTGCTTTTTTACCCTCAAGAATCATTCCCGCCATGGAGCGCTCATCAAAATTAAGCAAGAACGGGGCCCCCTGACTGGACTCAATCATATCAATACACTTACCTAAAAGCTTGTCGGGAGAGTTTCTGTGTAGCCTCACATTTGGCTTGGGCTCCAAAATAGGTGTCATCTCATCTATTACTTCAAGAAGCATATAAGTGAGCTCGTTAGTTAAGTCTTTGCCATCTTCTCCCAAACCGGACAGGGTTATCAACTGGCCGTAAGCTGCCGTAATACCTTGATTACCGATACGAATCATTGCATCATAAGCAGTATTGCAATGTATCCAGAAACATTTTAAGATTTCCTTGGCCAGCTCTCTATCCATGCCTTCGGACTTGGAATATTCCCAATACGGCAAGAGAAACTGATCAATCCGTCCGAAAGAAACTCCCGGTCCCGGATAGTTCTCATCACTCATTATCAACATGTGACTAAGCCAAAGGGCTTGAACTGCTTCCCAAAAAGTCTGTGCCGGCTCCCATGGAACCCGCGTCAGGTTTTTTGCCATTTGCAGGAGCTCTTTTTTGCGGGCAGTGTCCTTTTCCTCTGTGGCAACCTTATCACAAAGAGCAACATATTTTGCCGCCAGCTCTCGTGCCATTGTAGCAGAAGTCAGCATCGCCCTCAGTTGTGCTCCCTTTGAACCCTTTTGGTCTGCACTGTTCAAAGCTTGGTATTTTTCTTCTATATCAGCGCAAATTCCTTTCCAGCCAAGTTTCAAGACCCGTTCATAACCGGGCACCAAATGTCCGCTAGTAGCCCCTGCGTTTCCGTAACCATGGTCATGGAACCATTTTACTTTTGCCCTAGCACCCTTCTTGCCAAGAATCATTTTGTTGTATTCTTGCTGCTCTTTTTCTGTTAAACACAAAGAAGCCTGGATATTAAAACGAGCACCTACTAGAAGATCGCCCGGAAGCAGCTCTTGCGGCACATAATTTACCATTATTTCTTTAATAAACCAGGCTCTTCTTTCCGCAATATTCCACTGCCAAAAATTATCCGGCAGCTCAATGTTTCTTGCCGATTGCTTGTAACTTCCTCTCACCGCATCAAATAGCGTGTATGCTTCAGGAGCATTATAGTAGGTAATTTCATGATACTGCAAATCCCAGGGAGTGCCTGTTGACCAGGAAGTAAACTCATTATTCCACGCTCTATTCGCACCACGAAAATAATAATCTCGCAGCCATTTTATTCTGGGAGAGAGAGAACCCGGTTCTTTAACCTTTTTAGATTGTGTTTCTGCAGCTAACATGTCCCTGACAACCTTCCGTAACAGTTCAG
>CAZVBB010000081.1:0-4669 GCA_964625285.1 uncultured bacterium
ATAAAATGAAGCTCTATCAGTTTGCTCTTAAGAATTTGATGCGCAGTAAAACCCGCACTATGCTGACTATTTTAAGCGTTATGGTTGCCACCACAACTATTTTTGTAGTTCTTTCCCTGGATAGAGGTTACCAAACCGCGGTTAATGAAGAATTGGTTAAAGATACCGGTATCCACATCTTTATTACCAGAGAAGGTTGCCCGATTGAGGCAGCATCTGTCATTGCCCATGGCGGGATAAGCCCGCTCTATATTCCTGAAGGTATTGGGGAGAAAGCAAAAGAGGTGGAATTTGTCCAAGAGGTAATGCCGTTTAAGATATATGCCATTACTACGCCTGATGGCTTAAGAACCGATATCTTCTTTGGCGTAACCGAGGCGATTCAAAGGATAAGACCAGAGTGGAATCTAAGAGAAGGTTCCTGGTTTAAGGATAAAAACTCAGTTATTTTGGGGGCGGAAATTGCCCGTGTAGAAATGTTAAAACCTGGCGATAAGGTTTATTTCGAACACTTTGATAGAAAGTTTGAAGTAACTGGCGTCCTTGAACGAAACTTTACCCAGGATGACGGTTTCTTCTTTCTGCCACTGGCTACAGCGCAAAAATTAATAAACAGAGAGGGAAAACTTTCTGCCATTGCCATCAACTTAGAAACCCTTGACCATTTAGAGGATGTTAAAATCACCATGGAAGGGATTCTACCTGAGGACTATTTTGTTATTACCGCTAAGGCATTAGGGGCGGGTGTTCTAAAGTTTTTTGGCTCCACCCGAGCAATGATGTTCATGATGGTTTTTGTTGCCTTGATTGTATGTACCTTGGGAATAGTCAACACGATGTTGATGGCCGCCGCGGAAAGAAGAAAGGAGTTTGCCTACCTGAAATGTGTCGGGGCAGGATTTTTTGACATCACCCGCCTTATATTTCTTGAGACATTGATTATCTCTTTAATAGGTGTTGTCCTGGGGCTGACAATCAGCCTTTTGATGGTGCCGGGTTTTGAAGATTTTATCCGTCGGTTTCTCGTAGTATATGTTCCTGCTGCCAGGATTGTCAGGCCGGGAGTGGATATAGCTATTCTATCTTCGCTAATTGTTGTTTTCGTGGGAATCTTTGCCGCGCTTTATCCGGCGATTAAAGCAGCGAACATATCACCAATGGAGGCAATAAGAAATGAATAATCAGACAATTATTGAACTAAAAGATATAACGAAACTTTATAAAAGGGGCGACGAAGAAGTCCATGCCATTGATGGGGTTAGTTTATCGGTGAAGCAGGGCGATTTTTTATCCGTTGTCGGGCCATCAGGCTCAGGTAAGACCACACTGTTAAATATTATCGGTTGTGTTGATAATCCTACCAGCGGCACAGTCAAAATAAATGGCCAGGATGTTACGAGAGATAAAGAGACCAGATTAACAAAAATCAGAAGGGATACAATAGGATTTGTATTCCAACAATTTTTCTTGATTCCTACCCTTACTGCCGGGGAAAATGTGCAAATTCCCGGTCTCTTTGCTAAAAATACGGAGAGAGTCAAGCGGACAGAGGAACTTCTGAATTTGGTTGGGCTTAAGAAAAGAAAAAATCATCGACCGGCTCATCTTTCCGGCGGGGAGATGCAGAGAGTGGCAATTGCCCGGGCGCTTATTAATTCTCCCCAGGTTCTCCTTGCCGATGAGCCCACCGGAAACTTAGATTCAAAGAATGCCGAATTGATCTTTAAGACATTTGAAGAGTTAAATAAAGATGGGCTAACCGTTATTGTGGTAACCCACAACATAGAACTGGCAAAAATCTGCCGCAAGGTTATTTTATTAGAAGATGGAAGAATTAAAAAGCAGGAGTAGTAGACTTTAGTCTGCGTTGCTCCGACGCAGGTTAAAACCTGCTAATTCGTAATAAAATGTATAATGCTTCAGACCTTCTGAAGTAATACACTGGAATTATTGGTCGGGAGTATTCGGGAAGAATCAAGGGCGGCACTTTTATGACGCCCTATTAACGCTGACAGGCTGTCACAAAACACGTTCCGGCCTGTGATTACACAGATTTTAGAAAAGATTACACAGATTTTTCAAGGGCGGCACTTTTATGACGTCCTATTAACGCTGAAGAAAGGAGGTATTGGATATGTATAAGTTATTATTAGCAACGATGCTATTAGTTGGTGTGCTCACTGGCGTCTACATCATTAGAAAGGAGGCTCAGGAGGTTCGGGAGCCAGGCGAACAGTTGCCGGTTGAAAAGATAGAGGCTGAGGAAATTCAATGGGTCGCTAATATCTCCGAGGGTTTGAAGTCAGCCCGGCAAGCCAATAAGCCATTACTGGTATACTTCCATGCTGATTGGTGCAGTTGGTGCAGAAGGATGGTTCGGGATACCCTCAGTGCGAGAGAAGTAATCGGGCTTTCCCGTAATTTTATCTGCGTAAAAGTGGATACCGATAAAGACCCGCAAGTCTCAAGGGAGTATAAGGTCACAGGGCTACCCACGATTATCTTTCTTGACCCCGAGGGCAAAGTCATTAAAAGAGTTGTAGGCTTTAGAAACAGCGCTGACCTTACCGGGATAATGAAGGAGGTCATGAAAGGACTATGAACTTTGACCAGTGGCCAATCGTCGCTAGTTTCCTAGCCGGGGTGATAACTTTTGTCAGTCCTTGCATACTTCCCCTAATTCCGGCTTATCTATCGTTCATTACCGGCTCCTCTCTGGATAAATTAAAGAGCGGTGTTAACCCCATTAAGTCCACCTTTTTAAGCGCTCTCTTCTTTGTCTTGGGTTTCAGTCTAATATTTACTCTGCTTGGCGCTTCGGCAACCCACTTAGGGGTACTTTTGGATGAAAACAGAGAACTTTTGCGCTGGATAGGGGGGACAATAGTAATCATTTTTGGTTTGCATCTGGCGGGTGTTGCCAGGATTAAGTTCCTTTACCGAGAAAAGAAGTTACCTATGAAGAAAATGTCCTTAGGATATCTCGGTTCTTTTTTGATTGGGCTGGCCTTTGCTGTGGGCTGGACGCCTTGCCTTGGACCAATTCTCTCTTCAATTCTGATTTTAGCCTCCACGCAAGAGACAGTATTCCAGGGGATGATGCTTTTAGCTATATATTCGCTGGGAATGGGAATACCTCTTTTGATTACAGCTCTGTTTATCAATGGAGCCTTGCGTCTATTGCCGCGGATTAAAAGATTCTATAAAGGTATTGAAATCACCTCAGGAGTTATCCTGATTGTATTGGGGATATTATTACTCACCGATAATCTTGGAATAATTACGGTTTACCTGACAAGATTTGCAGGATAAACCTGAAGCTAATAAAAGAGAAGGAGGTGGCTAAATGGTTCAAGAGATAACCGATAAAAACTTCAAGGAAGAGGTTCTCGAGTCGACTCTACCTGTCCTGGTAGATTTTTGGGCACCCTGGTGTGGGCCATGCAGAATGGTAGCTCCAGTTGTAGAGGAAATAGCTGAGAAGTATAGCGGGCGCCTTAAGGTTGGCAAGTTGAATGTGGATAATAATACTTTAATCGCATCGCAGTTTGAGATTATGAGCATTCCTACGCTAATAATCTTTAAGGATGGGAAAATAGTCAAACGGATTGTTGGAGCTGTTTCTTCCTCCGAGCTAAAGGCTAAGATAGATGACTGTTTGAAGCAATAGGAATTTGAAAAATTCCTATTGCGGATTAGGGAGTTTGAGGGAAATAATCTGATTTCCCTCATGGGGTGACAGTCCGCCTGAGGCGGGTTAGGGAAGGTATCCAGCCCTCTGCAAGAGGGCGGGATAGCTTGAATGAGTAAAAAATTACACGAAGATGTTAATCACTACATCGCAGGAGGCGTGAGTAGTCCAGTGATGATGACCATCCTTACCAGATTAGACCAGGAAAGGATTTTTATTACTGAATTCCCGCGCATTCGGTGAGATAAAATGGTATGGGAGAACCTCTACCGACGAGAAAGTGCCCTATTCCCCCTCAAAATTTTTTCCTTGACAGGTTAAAAAAGATAGCATATATTCTACTACAGTGATAAACATAGTAGAGGTTAAGATTTTTATAGGATAAATGATGGGCTAAAAGGAGTCGAAGGATGAGAATTTCGGCAAGGTGTAATTATGCCTGTAAAGCCCTTTTTGAACTTGCCCTACATTGGCCGGGTGGAGAACCGCTTCAAGCTCATACAATATCAAAAGAGCAGGATATACCGATGAGATATCTGGCACAGATTTTAATTCAACTTAAAAGGAGTGGGTTAGTTATTAGCGTAATGGGTAAAGACGGAGGGTATTATCTCAGCAGGCCACCAGGCAGAATAAGTCTTGGTGAGGTGCTCCGCCAGGTAGGAGGTCCACTTTTACCAGTAATCAACTCGGCTGCAAAAAAGGAGTCAGTGTTTACGGCAATTTGGAGTGAAGTTGAAGATGCTATGGCAGGGGTATTGGATAATATCACATTTGAAGATATCTTGAACAAATCAAAAAAACTGGATAGGACAATTCTATATCAGATTTAACAATGATGAATGTAAGCATCTCACCAAGGTGCGAGCTCATCAACTATAAACCATAAACTAATTAAAAGGAGCAAATCAAAATGGCAGAGGTAATTCAAAAGCCGGAGATGCTTCAATATAAGGGAATAGAGATACCGAAGCTGAC
>CAZVBB010000082.1:0-2667 GCA_964625285.1 uncultured bacterium
TAAACAATTTGCAATTTTCAATTTGCAATTTACAATTTGCTGGACTTGTCAACTTATTAACTTGTAAATTAGTGCTCTGGTGCACTGGTAACTTTTTGAAATAGATTGAAAAAGGAGAAAAATGGCAAAGATGTATTATGATCAGGATGCTGATTTGAAGGTATTAGAGGGAAAAAGAATTGCTATCATTGGATATGGAATTCAAGGGCATGCCCAGGCGCAAAACCTTAGGGATAGCGGGCTGGATGTAGTGGTGAGCGACGTAAATGGCAGTCCTAATTGGAAACGGGCGGAAAAAGATGGCTTTACGCCAATGCCGGCCGCTGAGGCAGCGCAATATGCGGAGGTGGTCCAGATACTTACTCAGGATGATCTTCAAGCTAAAATCTATGAGTCAGAGATTAAACGAGGTTTGAATAAGGGCGATGCCCTCCTCTTTTCACATGGATTTAACATTCATTTTGGACAAATTCTCCCACCTCCCGAAGTAGATGTGCTAATGGTTGCCCCTAAGGGGCCGGGAAGTCTGCTCAGGAAAACCTATCTCGATGGAGGAGGTGTTCCTTGTCTTCTTGCCATTCATCAGAACTATACGGGAGAAGCAAAAGAACTGGGACTAGCATATGCAAAGGGAATTGGCGGCACCAGAGCTGGAGTGCTGGAGACAACTTTTGCTGAAGAAACAGAGACCGACCTTTTTGGTGAACAAACCGTTCTCTGTGGTGGTGTTTCAGAACTTATAAGAGCAGGATTCGATACACTCCTTGAGGCTGGCTATCAGCCTGAGGTGGCTTACTTTGAGTGCCTGCACGAGTTAAAGCTCATTGTAGATTTAATTCACAGAAATGGTATTGCAGGAATGAGACGCCAGGTGAGCACAACGGCTAAGTATGGCGACCTCACCCGTGGAAAAAGGATAATTAACGATGAGACAAGGTTTGAGATGAAAGAAATTCTCAAGGAAGTTCAGTCAGGAGAATTTGCCCGAGAGTGGATATTGGAAAATATGGCAGGAAAACCCGTGTTTAATGCTTTGGACAGAGCAGATGCTGGTCATAAAATAGAGGAGACAGGCAGGAAACTGCGCACATTGATGAAGTGGATGGAGACAGAGTGAAAAAAAACAGGATTGTTATTTTTGATACGACTTTGCGAGATGGAGAACAATCTCCGGGGATTCATCTCAATGTCAAGGAAAAGCTTGAGATTGCCCGACAGCTTGCCAGGTTAGGAGTAGATGTGATTGAGGCAGGATTTCCTATGTCTTCGTTAGGGGATTTTGAGGCGGTCAGGGAAATTTCCAGAACCATAAAGGGGCCAATCATTGCTGGACTATCGCGGGCATTGAGAGGAGATGTTGAAAGATGTTGGGAAGCTATCAAAGAAGCTTCGAGGCCGCGCATTCACGTTTTCATTGGAACCTCGCTGGTGCATCGAGAATCCATCATGGGAAAATCGGAAAAAGAAATTCTCAGAATGGCAGTAGATGCAGTAAAGATAGCTAAAGACCTGACTCTCGATGTAGAATTTTCTCCAATGGATGCATCAAGAACAGAGTTTGATTTTCTCTGTGAAGTGATAGAGAAAACAATAGATAGTGGTGCTACAACCATTAACATTCCCGACACTGTTGGGTATGCTCTCCCGGATGAGTTTGGAAACTTAATAAAAAAGATTATTGACAATGTGACAAATGTTAATAAGGTAATTTTAAGTGTTCACTGTCATGATGATCTGGGGCTGGCAATGGCAAACTCACTTGCGGCAATCCTGAATGGCGCCCGCCAGATTGAATGCGCCGTAAACGGACTCGGAGAGCGAGCAGGAAATCTTTCTCTGGAAGAAATTGTGATGGCTCTTAAAGCAAGAAAGGATTTCCTTAACTTTACCACAGGAATAGATACGAAAGAGATATATCGCACCAGCCGATTGGTGAGTCATCTCACGGGAATGGCTATTGCTCCCAACAAGGCAATTGTAGGAGAAAATGCCTTCGCTCACAGTTCTGGAATTCATCAGGATGGGATACTTAAAAAGAGAGAGACATTTGAAATAATGACTCCCGCCTCAGTTGGATTTAAGGAGAGTAAAATTATTCTCACCAGCCGCTCCGGGAGGCACGCCGTAAAACATCGCTTAGGAGAACTTGGCTATGAACTGGATAAAAATGAGCTGGAGCGCATCTATGTATTCTTTAAGGAGCTGGCGGATAAGAAAAAAGAGGTTTTTGACGAGGACCTGGAGACAATAGTTCAAGGCGAGATATCAACTGTTCCCGAGGTATTCCATCTGAAATACATCCATGTTACCAGTGGTAGCCAGACTGTTCCCACTGCAACCATTAAGTTGGAGAAGAAAGAAGAGGTTTTTGAGGATGCCGCCTGCGGAGATGGGCCCGTTGATGCTGCCTGCCGGGCGATTGACCGTATTACAGGGGTGAAAGGAGAACTCCTTGATTATTCATTGCGAGCAGTTACCAGTGGAAAGGATGCTCTCGGTGAGGTTACAGTGAGGGTAAGAGAGGGAAACAATACTGTAACGGGGAGGGGGTCAAGTACTGACATTATAGAGGCTAGCGCTATGGCTTACCTCAAAGCTGTGAATAAAATAATACTGTTGAGAGAAAAATTTTCTTGACAAATAAGCCATTATCAGTTTTAAGTCTAA
>CAZVBB010000082.1:2767-4632 GCA_964625285.1 uncultured bacterium
CTAAGGAGGTGATTTAGAGATGGCAGAGAAAGTAGCTAAGGTTGGCGTAAAGAGGGAAGAGGGGTATCTTTACTATGTTGACAAGGCAGGAGATATCTCACGGGCGAAGATGGCTCGCGGCAGGAGAAAAAAGAAGAAGTAAGGAGATGGTTTCAGGGTCATCCTAAATGCGGTAGGGATTCTTCAAGTTCCTATCTTTAGGGAGCTTTAATGGAATCATCCCGCCCTCTTAGCATAGAGGGCGGGATGATTTAGTAGCGGGGTGGGAAGTGCACCCCGCTACTTTTGTGCAAATCTACTGAGTAAAGGACTCTCAATGAATAAAATATACATTATCGATGTGACGAATCGAGATGGAGTACAAACATCAAGGTTAGGATTGGCAAAGCTCGAGAAAACAATAATTAATATTTTCTTAAACAAAATGGGCGTTTATCAAAGTGAGCTCGGGTTTCCATATACGAACCATGAGATAAACTATATAAATGCAAATCTGGAGCTTGCTGAGATGGGAGTTATTAGCCCAATGCTTTTAGGGGGGTGGTGCCCGGTAATCATCAAAGAGATTACAAAATCTTTTAGTTTAACCAAAATCAAGCATGTCAATGTTTCAATATCAACCTCAGACCAGATGATTGAGGGCAAGTTCGAGGGACGTAAGAATCGCAGTGATATATTAAAAATGATGGTTGATGCCGTGAGAGAAGCAAAAAAATTAGGAGCGGAAACAGTTGGAGTTAATGCGGAGGATGCCTCACGCACCGACGATAAATACCTCATCGAGTTTGCAGAAACTGCCCGTAATGAGGGAGCAAGCCGCTTTAGATACTGTGATACTCTCGGATATGATGATCCATTTACTATC
The DNA here is from genome assembly GCA_964625285.1 of uncultured bacterium. Taxonomy (GTDB): domain Bacteria; phylum NPL-UPA2; class NPL-UPA2; order NPL-UPA2; family NPL-UPA2; genus NPL-UPA2. Next base: position 3,633 of record CAZVBB010000082.1, read on the forward strand.
TATCAAAGAATAGGAAACCTTGTTAAAGCAGTTAAGATTCCTATTGAACTTCACTGTCATAATGACCTTGGCATGGCTGTTGCTTGCTCCGTCGCCGGAGCAAAGGGAGCAATTGATGCAGGGGTAGATGCCTATATTAATACCTCAATCAATGGCATGGGTGAGCGGGCAGGAAACGCTGATTTGCTCTCTGTTATTTTAGCAGTAAAAAGGTCAAGTGGAATGGAAGGGAAGTACTTTCTTGATGAAAGGATTGACCTTTCAAAATCCTGGAAGATTAGCAAGTATGCATCCTATGCCTTTGGTGTCCCTATTCCCATAAATCAGGTGGGGGTGGGGGAGAATGCCTTTGCCCATGAATCTGGCATTCATGCTGATGGTGCTCTTAAGGACAGCAGGAATTATGAGCTCTACGATCTTGGAGAGTTGGGCAGGGGAGAGCCGGAGATTGTGGAGACCGGGCGTAAAATTACTGCTGGGGAGTACAGTGGCATCAAAGGGTTCCGCAACATTTACGACAAATTAGAGGTAGAGTTCCACAGTGACGCTGAAGCAGTAAAGATTCTGGAGCTTGTTCGCTATGCAAATGTTCACACCCAGAAGCCGCTTACAAACGACGAGCTAAAGTTTATTGCTCGCTATCCTGACCAAGCAAGAAAAATACTTACTGTCACTCCCCCTTAAATCAAGAGCACCAGTCACCAGTTTACAAGTTGACAAGTTTACAAGTTGACAAGTTAAGTCGGGCTTGTTCGTAGTTGCCTGACCTGCCCGCCGCACAAGGCTTTGGCAGGCGGGTTTATCAGGTTCAATGAAAAGATCCTTCGTCGCTAACGCTCCTCAGGATGACGCATTAGCGTCAGTTTTGGGTTTGTTTGTGATTTGTAATTTGGGATTTGTTTTTTAGAGTTTATGATTTTGAATCTTGATGGCTAATGTAGTAGTAATTGGGATGCAGTGGGGAGATGAGGGCAAGGGAAAGATTGTAGATATCTTAGCT
>CAZVBB010000083.1:0-4497 GCA_964625285.1 uncultured bacterium
AATCTCATGTCGCAATTATCCTCATTATCTTATATAGTTCTTTATCCAGTAAAGCCTTCCTTCTATCTTTTGTAATCGCTTTTTCATAAGGGGTTATTTTCAATTTATCTAAAACTATACCAACCATAACATTTCTATACCCTTTTAAAAGTGCTTTCACCGCATAGTACCCCAAACGAGAGGCAAGTATCCTGTCAAATGCTTCAGGAGAGCCGCCTCTTTGGATATAGCCAAGCACAACCGCACGAACAGAAAAATTTGTCTTTTTCTTTATAGCATCCGCTATATCCTCTGCCCTTGCAGAGCCCTCCGAAACAATAATAATCCAGCTCACCTTCCCTTTTTTTCTTCCTGCGATTATATCCTTGCACATCCTATCCACATCATATTTTGTGTGAGGAAAAAGTATATCCTCCGCGCCACCTGCAATGCCGACCCTTATAGCAATAAATGGCTCTTCTCTTCCCATTACTTCAACAACATAAATGCGTTCCATGCTCGTTACAGTATCTCTAATTTTGTCTATAGCCTCCATAGCTGTATGAACGGCTGTATGCGCTCCAACCGTATAATCGGAACCATATACGTCATTGTCAATCGTTGCTGGTATACCGATATTGCATACTTTGAATTCTTTCCAGAGAGCTTGCGCTCCTCTAAAAGAACCATTTCCTCCTATAATTATGAGGGCATCCAGATTGTTCTTTTTAATAGTTTCAAATGCTTTCTTTCTTCCGCTTTTTTTCATAAATTCTTCTGAGCGGGATGTCTTTAAAATAGTGCCTCCACGGCCTAAAATATTGCTTACGCTCCTTGCGTTCATATCTATGATTTCATTCGCTATAAGCCCCTCATAGCCTCTCATTATACCCTTTACTTCTAATCCCTCACTGATAGCACACCTTACAACGCTTCGTATAGCAGCATTCATCCCCGGGGCATCACCGCCACTTGTAAGAACACCTATTCTTTTCATAATTTATATTTACCTTTCTAAATCATGGGACACAATACCTATTTCTCTTTCTTCCTGCGTCCCGCTCTCTTCTTTTTAAGCGTTATCTTAAGGAGCGATTCCAGCTTCTCTATAAATGAGTTATCTCCTAATGGTCGTCCTGTTCTCTCATGTAGCTGTAGCAATCTAATATCATTATCATCTGATGCTGTATTAAGAAAATCTTTCCAATTTTCTATAAGTTCTCTTAAAAGGTTATCTTTTACCAAAGAGCTACTGGCTATCATCATATGATACCTGGTACTTGCCCATTTATAATCCCAGGGCTTCTTTACTATTCCTGCCTTTATGGGATTTAAAAGTATATAGCGGGTTACAGCTAATAAGTACCTCTCATCAAGAACGTATGATAAAAATCTTCCTTGCCATAAATATCCCTGCCATCTTTCCCTGGAATTAATAAATCTTGTATAATTGCGATGGGTCTCACCTATAGCTTGAGCTAAGTTTCCATCCTTATGAGGAGTTGCTATGAGATGCACATGGTTGGGCATTAAGCAATAAGCTACAATATCTACCTTAAATTGATGTGAATAGCTTGCAAGCAATTCAAGATATTTACTATAGTCATCTTTATTAAAGAATACTTTCTGGTGGCGATTGCCTCTTTGGATTATGTGGTGAGGGAACTCAGGAACAACAACTCTTGGTATCCTTGCCATAAATAGATCTTGGTATTTTCATCTATTCTTGTCAAGGAAATTAGTATTGTGTCCCCTGATTTGAAAGTGCAAAAGATTTTTGCCGCTGGGGGGTTGACAAATTCCTTCAATCCCATTACAATGATTTATGCAAATGATTATACTCTGAAGTAGGCCCTATTTTGTTGTCTGAAAGATAGGCGGTGTAATTACGAGGAGGGACAAAATGTTTAACATTACTTTTGGTGATTTGTTGGACCAGACGGCAGCAAAGTATCCGGACAAGGATGCTTTGGTAAATGTGCAGAGGGGGCAGCGTTTTACTTATCAGGAACTTAAAGAAGCTTGTAACCGGGCGGCTAAAAGTTTTTTGAAACTGGGAGTAAAGAAGGGGGATAATGTGGCTATCTGGGCTACCAATGTAAATGAGTGGGTTGTTGCTCTCTTTGGAGCCGCTAAGGTAGGAGCAGTAGTAGTTACCGTGAATACCAACTACCGCAGCCATGAGCTGGAATATCTTTTAAAGCAATCAGATTCCATGACCTTGTTTTTGATTGAAGAATATCGTGGCAATAATTATGTGAATACCTTGTATGAAGTATGTCCTGAGCTTAAAGAGCAGCAACCGGGTGAAGCGGCTTGCAAGAAGTTACCTGTTCTTAAAAATGTGATTTTTATGGGCAATAAAAAGTTTCCCGGCATACTAAATTGGGATGACTTTATCAGCTTGGGGGCTGATATCAGTGATGAGGAGCTGGCAAGAGTACAGGCGACTTGCACTCCGGAGGATGTTATAAATATGCAGTACACTTCCGGGACCACCGGATTTCCGAAAGGAGTCATGCTTACACATAATAATGTTATTAACAACGCTTATCATGTGGGTGCTTGCCAGGATTATACCGATAAAGAGCGTCTTTGTATCCCGGTGCCTTTCTTTCATTGTTTTGGTCTGACCATGAGCATTACCACCTGTGTAGTGTATGGAGCAACGATGGTGCCGGTAGAAGAATTTAAAGTGGACTGGGTGCTGGAATCCATTGATAAAGAAAAATGCACGGCATTGCAAGGGGTGCCCACTATGTGGATAGCGGAGCTTGATCATCCTGATTTCGCTAAATATGATATGAGTAGCTTGCGGACGGGTATTATGGCCGGCTCGCCTTGCCCGATTGAGGTTATGCGGCTGGTGGTGGATAAAATGGCACCTGAAGTGACTATTGCTTACGGACAGACGGAGTCTTCACCTGTAGTGACCCAGACGCGCACTGATGACAAGCTAGAGCGGCGGGTGACCACTGTGGGTCAGGCTATCCCCGGGGTTGAAATCAAGATTATTGATCCGGAAACAGGAATGGAATGCCCACCCGGAGTGCAGGGAGAAGTTTGTTTCCGTGGTTATGTGGTCATGAAAGGGTATTACAAGATGCCTGAAGCTACAGAGGCTGCGATTGATAGCGAAGGCTGGCTACATTCTGGCGACCTAGGGGTCAAAGACGAAGAGGGATATGTCAAGATCACTGGCAGGTTAAAAGATATGATTATACGAGGTGGAGAAAATATTTACCCCAGGGAGATAGAGGAGTTTCTCTATACTAATCCGAAAGTTTTAGATATCCAGGTAGTTGGGATTCCTAGTCGCAAATATGGTGAAGAAGTTATGGCCTACATTAAATTAAAAGAAGGCGAAACTGCCACAGAAGAAGAAATAAAAGAATATTGCCAGGGTAAGATAGCACGCCATAAAGTTCCCAAGTATGTAAGTTTTATCAAGGATTATCCCATGACAGCCAGCGGCAAAGTTCAGAAATATAAGTTGCGTGACCAGGCCGTTAAAGATATGGGATTAGAAGAGGAAGCTGATATTGAGATGGCGTGAGTTTGTGAAGTGAAGTAAGAGGTCAGGTCTCCACATTACACATTATTTCCTTCTCTAATTGATTTATTGAAAGTTGCCAGGAACCCTTTTATGTCTTCTAACTTACCTGCCATCCGCCTTAGGCGGATTGGTCGGGTGCAGTGACTGGTTATGCCCTATTTTTTTCTGCCCTTCCAATATCCTGGCTTTCTGTTGAGATGCATCACTGCAATTATGATTACTTGCTCGTCTTCTATCTGGTAGATGACACCATATGGAAAGCGATTGACTAAGCATCTTATAGTATTCTCGGACAGTGGCGTCCAGGCACGGGGAAATGCGAGGATATTCTGAATTGCAGCATAGACCTCTTTCACAAATTGCAGACCAAGACCATCTTGGGCTTAGTTGTAGTAGTCTACAGCTTCATTCAGCTCTTGCTCCGCAGCCGGGTGAAAAGAGAGGTTCATGTGGATAGTCTGTTGCGAATCTTTTTGAAAACTTTTTCCCCAGCGATTGTTTTCACCTTCCCATTTCTTATTTCTTCCATTCTCTTCTCGGCTTCCTCGGTCCATGCCTCGTCGATTTCTCTTCGAGCGGGATTGAGACTCTGTAGAAGCTTGTCGGCGAGTTGTGTCCTCAGCTCGATGGGCAGTGACAGGGCCTCAGCAATAAGATCATCTGTTTTTATCATGATGACACTTCCAATTCATGGTCATAATATAGCGAAGCCTCGCCCTTTATAAAGATCCTTTTTTTGGGCATAACACTGGAAATTACCAGCCCTTGACACGCAGTGTCAAGGGTCAGGTGCAGTGATTTGTTATAGTTTGATTTTATGCGTACATAAGACGATGACATTTTGGTTCTGGAATAGGATCGCCGTGCTCACGTGCTGTATCAATCCAAAGTTGCACAGCTTCGTTGATATTTTTTAGAGCGTCCTTCTGAGTGCTTCCGTGAGCCATGCAACCTGGAAGTTC
>CAZVBB010000084.1:0-4492 GCA_964625285.1 uncultured bacterium
CCTTTTGCACAAGCGATGAGCGCCTTTGGCGCAGATTTAAATTTTGATATTTAATTTTACTTAAGTGGTTAACTAAACATTTATCTAATGGGGAGCTCTTCTTCAGCCATTATAGACGCACCTAAAGCGGTAATAATCTGGGGTTGAGTGGGCACCAATAACTGAATTTTCAGTTTCCTTTCCACACTTTTGATAAGACCAACATCCAAACCACCACCACCAGTGATGGCACACTGTTTCTCCAGTCCAATTCTATCAATAAGAGCAGATATTTTTTCTGCCAGTGACCTATGAACCCCAGCCAGAATATCTTCTTTGGAGATGCCCTCAGCTACCCTTGTGATAGCCTCTGATTCCCAAAAAACTGCGCACCCGGTGGTGAAAGCAATCGGATTTTTAGACATGAGGGAAAGAGGGCCAATGTCCTTGAGATCTATACGGAGGATATTAGCAATAATATTGAGAAAGCGTCCACTGCCAGCAGAGCACTTCTCGCTGACCACAAAATTATTTACTCCTCCTTCCTCATTGAGCCGAATCACCTGACTGGACTGCTCTCCTATATCAATAACTGTTCTTACCGATGGGAAGATAGCATTTATTCCTCTGGCACAGCAGCGCAGGTCAGCAACCTCTTGCTCACAGAAGGAGGCACTGCCGGCACCATAGCCAGTAGCTATAGCATAAGATATATCCTCTTGGAGTAGCCCTGCCTTTGCTAAAAGTTCCTTTCTCAACTTCTGGGCTGTTATTCCGTAGTTAGCTCCAGAAGGCAGCAAATGGTAAGCCAAAAGTTTACCGTCTTTGGTTATAACCCCCTTACTGGTTCCAGAGCCAACATCAATTCCCATAAACCATGCCATATGATAACAGCCTCACTTCGTTCGGCTAAATTGCGCTAAAGCGCAATTTTTCATTTTGATATTTTACTTAAAGAAAGTAACCTCCTTCAGGTAATGCTCTTTTCTCTGGACAGGCTCACCATTTGCCATGGCTTTCAAGGTAAATTCCCTACCTAACAGGGCGGCACCTAATGCTCCACTGAGAAGTGGGTCCTCGGGAACAGAAACTTCACATCTCAGATTTTCCTTCATAGCATTGACAACTCCAATATTTTTTGCCACACCTCCGGTGAAGACTACGTCTGGTTCTATCTTTAACCTTCTTACCATTTCTACTATCCTGCTGGCTATAGCATTATGTAATCCAGCTACGATGTCTTCTAGTGGTACCCCTTCAGAAATATAAGATATGACTTCTCGCTGGGCGAAAACAGTACAGATGTTGCTAATCTTGATCTTATTAGTGGATTTTGAGGAAATATCTCCCAATTCCTCTATTTTCAGATTGAGAGTATTGGCAATAACTTCTAAGAACCTACCCGTCCCCCCAGCACATCTGTCATTCATAACAAAGTCGACCAACTTGCCATTGCTGATCTGGAGCCCTTTTGCATCCTGCCCACCAATATCAATGGCTATTCTGACAGCGGGAAAGAGGCTAACTATGCCTTTAGTATGGCAGGTTAACTCTGTTATCTGACGGTCGGCAAAGGGGACGTTGAGTCTACCATAACCTGTAGCTATACAATAGGATATTTCACCAAAGGATAAGTTAGCCTGCTCCAGCGCTGTCTCCATCACCTTATTAGCCAGATGGCGATGCTCGGCACCAGTAGCACCCGTGACACGAGCGCAAATTCTGCCGTCGGCATCAATAATTGCCACCTTGGTTATGGTGGAACCCAAGTCAATCCCAGCAAAATAGATTTGAACCTCCTCCCATAGAATTATGGTATTATCTGCACTGTTGTATGGCTGGTCTTTTAGCCCAGTTAATTCATTTAATGGGAAAAAGGCATTTTTCTGAAAAACAATAGATCAACGATATTTCTACTGATATGAATTAACGGGGTTAGTTAATTACTTCGAGAAATGCCTGAACCCTTGTTTGGAGTGGAGCTATAGCAGTCTTACTGTAATCATGCTCTAGATATATGCTTGGCAACCCGATATGGTTGAAATAATTCTTGACATCTGGCACTTCATAACCATGTATATCGCAATACCTCAATGACTGAAGGATTACCCCTTTGACGTTCCATTTTTTAGCATAGTCTTTAAGATAACCAAATCTGCTTTCTAAGTCTGCCATATACTCCTTCTTAGTAGCATCAAAAATAGTTTCCCTGAAAGTTCGAGGACACTTGAGTTCTACCAGATAGTGGTATGCCAGGTCATCTAAGTGGTCATCAGTGAGCTTCACATCTGGGAAATAAGCTCTGCTGCCTACGCAGATGTCATCCATTACCACATTGGCGTCAAGTTCTTCAATCATTTCTATAAGAGATATATCATCAATAATGCTACCCCAAACCAGAAGCCTCGCTGATTTCTTTTGCGGACCATGCTCACGTTTCATAACCTCAACTATAATCTGCTCCAATAGTTTATTTCCTTCCTCCACTGGAAGGCTCATTAAGGCTACCATTACTTGAATGATTTCTGTCCCTGAGATAAGGGGTGGCTCCGGCTTTCTCATATCATATAGTTCTCGCACTAATACTCGCTGCTGATTATGGGATTTGATGGCTTTCTTAAGCTTTTCTGGAGAAAGCTCTTTTCCTATAAATGACTCCAGTGTCTTTTTAAAATCATTTAACAGTTTTTTATGTTGCTTTATTGCTGCTTTATGAATTGTATGAGGTGTATCTATAAAGTGAGAATAGGGGAAATTTAGATAAGTATCCCAGATGTGGGCCATCTTCTCGCCGACATCGCAAACATGAGTCATAACCACTCCGTCTAAGAAGTCATACTTGCCTCCTAATCCCATATTCAAAGCGCTGCGAATAAAAGGGCAAACCGTTGTCGGCAGACAAGCGTCAGCCTTGGTTATTGGTTCTTTCACGTCTCCAAGTATCCTATAGGGGACAAGGTCAAGGGCAGTCATCATCTCCACAACGGGATAGATACACATATAGCCCATAATCTTTTTCCCTTGTGCCTTCAACTCTTTAACTCTATGGGTACGGTCTTCGTAAATTTCTCTGGCTCTACTGAGCCCTTTGCTTACTTTTTCTGCCATTGGCTAAATCCTGTTATGATTAACTTATTCATTACCACTTTAATCCCTCTTTTCTTCTCACCCTTTGATAATGGCTCATAGTCTCTTCAAATATCTCTGCCTTCCTTAAAGCATCGGCAGAATCGAAGAGCTTGAGGTCTACAATATCTCCCTCTATTAATTGAGAAGGAATCTTCATTTTTTCCATCAGTTGGTTTTGAGCAAGTATCAAATGAGTACTAGCAGCGCGACAAGTAAGAAGAGAATGGAAAAGCGCTCCGTCACATTCGTAATCCCGTGCAAATTCCAGATATGGATAAGCCATATATCCAAATGTTTCCTCTGCTTTGGAGGCACCAATATAGTAGCCGGTGAGCCACTGATAGTTGTATTTGGCGATACGCTCCAAAGGTTCACTGACTTTGCTTAAATCTATGGGCTTTGGAGGGTGATAAGCCCAGCTTTCAATCACAAAATTCCAGCCCCTCTCTGCCAACTGGTCGAAAAATTCTAAGTTATGCCATGGTGGGAGCTCAGCAAATACTAATCTATATTTCTCCTCGGGAATAGCCCCTATTTTATTGTCCACTCTATATTTTACCTCATCGTACATCTTACGATATAGGTCTATTGATACTTTAAGGTCCCCTGATGGGTAGAGAGAAGCGTTCATGCCAGTCCAGAAATCACGAGAATGCATAGGACAAGGTCTTACCTTACGCAGCTCGCTAATCCTGTGCCATATCAGGTTCATTTCTATTATATCGTTTACTATCTCTTCTAATTTATCATAGTCCATTTTCTTATCCAGTAAACGTTCTATAAAGGCAATAAACTCTTTTAATTCTTCAACCATAAAATTAATAGCGTGCTCATAAGCGCCTTCCATTAAGTGTTCTTTTACCCCGGGATGGGGGAGTTCCAGTGTCCACACCGGAGCATCCAGGTAGCGCCTCAGAGCTTGAAACCATTTGTACCTTGCGTCACATATAGCGCCTGAGCTGAGCAACAATATTGGTTTGGGCATCCCACCCAGAGGTGCCTCGGGGGGTATTTCTCCCAAATCCGTCATTCTGGCAGTATAGCCGAGACAGTTTCTGGCATAACCACACATATGGTTGGGGAAACCTTCAGCATCTGAGCGCGCCAGATAAGCAGGGGCAGCTCCAAAAGCAGCACAAACAGCCCCATAGTTTTCCGGATAAATAACCTCTACATCCATAGCCTTGAGTATAGGGTCACCTAGCCACCAATTAACCATGCACCACGCGGTGGGCTTTCCTGCCTTCGCGGCTTCAATACTTTTCATATATCTTTCATTTATCAAAGCGCGGAGCAGATACACTGTTTCCACCCTATTTATCGCTTTCTTCTTTTTTTCGTCAATCATAAGATAGCTCTCACTTTAACTCAGGGCACCAGAGCA
>CAZVBB010000085.1:0-4455 GCA_964625285.1 uncultured bacterium
AAATGTAGATCTGGGCACAGCGGCTTCATTATTGCCGGAGGTCTCTATCTATCGCGAGGGAGCATTGGTTGGAAGAATAGTCCCGGAGAGAACCTACCTGAGTGTTATTATGGAAGTGCCGGACGTAAGAGGAATCAAAAAAGGAGACGAGGTTAAAATTATCAGATAGTGGAGGGGGCTATGGCTGAAGGAGCTTATTTAAGCCGTGAAGATGTATTAAAGATTTTAAAAATAAATGATGAAAAACTTGATGCGCTGGTAAAAGAAGGAAAGCTTCAGGAAAAGGAAGAAGGCAAATTTGACGAAGAAGATATCGTTATGTATGCAGCGGAGTATTCTCCCGAGCTGGAAGAAGAAGAAATAAAGATATTGCCTTACGTAGAAGAGCTAGTAGAGAAGAAGAAAGAGGAGAAAACAGCAAAAGAAGAGCCAATGCCTGTTGTAGATGAAGGGCTTCGCATTGAACCGACTGAGTTAGAAGATAAAGCCAAGGCAGAGCCGGAGGTAGAGGCAGAGAGAGAAGATGCAATTCTTTTTGAGCCTCGTGAGCTGGCGGCTCCCAGAAAGAGCCCATTTTTTATTTTCCTTTCCTTACTCTCACTTGTTATGCTCCTTGCTTCTATCGGAATTTTAGTTTTGCCCGTTCTGAATATAGTTATCCCGTAGTTCATAAAACCAGCAGTTGATTTTGTCAGCGGACTTTTATGAGATTTCTGAAAAAGTCAGAAATCTCTGATTACACAGATAAAATATGGATTACACAGATTTTTATTGTCGAGACAATCGGTGTAATCTTCCTGTAATCGGTGTAATCAGAGGTCTCTGGGTATTTTCTCAGAGACCTCTTTATGAGCTCTGCGTTCTTTTTTCCTTTTCCCCATGGTGCTGACGCGGCTGGGAGTTGAAGAAGGGGAGATGAGGCTTCTTGCTCCATACGCAATGCGTAGCAAGGAGACCAGAGGAAGACTTCATCCTGAGAAAGAGGATAAATACCGCTCCACCTTCCAGCGCGACCGGGATAGAATTATTCATTCAGCTGCTTTCCGGCGCCTTGAATACAAAACTCAGGTCTTTGTCAATCATGAAGGGGACTACTACCGCACTCGCCTTACTCATACCCTGGAGGTATCCCAGATTGCGCGCTCCATTGCCCGTCTGTTAAGGCTAAATGAGGATCTGACAGAGGCAATATCCCTTGCCCACGACCTTGGGCATACTCCATTCGGGCATTCCGGGGAGGAGACGTTGAAGGAGTTGATGAAGAATGATGGTGGATTTGAGCACAACAGGCAGGGACTAAGAGTGGTTGAGAAGCTGGAAAGACGCTATCCCAACTTCAACGGATTGAATCTTTCCTTTGAAGTAAGAGAGGGAATTATCAAACACTTTACACCCTATGACCAAATAGAAAATCTCCCGGTCGCAAATTTTCCAACACTGGAAGCTCAGGTTGTAAACCTATCTGATGAGATTGCTTATACTAATCACGACCTTGACGATGGACTCACTGCCGGAATGATAACTGAGAAAGAGCTACAAAAAATACCTCTCTGGAATGAGATGCGCCAAAAGGTTAAAAAGGCGTACCCAAATGCTGACAAAAAAAGAGAGAGATACCAGATAATAAGAGCATTAATTAATCTTCAGATAGTAGACCTTGTCAAAGAGACCGAAAAGAGGATTAAGAAAGCCAATATTACCTCGCACCGACAAGTTGCCACCCTATCCTTTCCACTTGTTTCCTTTAGTTCTTTGATGGATAAAAGAAATAAGCAGCTTAAAGATTTTCTTGCCAAAAATCTCTACCGTCATTACCGGGTTATCAGAATGGCTGAGAAGGCACATCGGGTCATAAATGAACTTTTTCATTCCTATCTTACAGAACCCGGTCGACTTCCTCCTGAAGTTTGCAGACGAGCTAATGGTGAGTCTTTACGTCGGATTATCTGTGATTACATTGCGGGGATGACCGATCGCTTTGCACTTGATGAACACAGTAAGAGGATAGAGCACCAGTCACCAGAGCACCAGGCACCAGTAGTCGGGCTCGTCTCTGAGCCCGATCAGGGCACCAGTTAGAAGTCAGGAGCCCCAGGAGCCCCAGGAGCCCCAGGAGCCAGAAGGTAATTAGAAAGCACGAAGCCCGAAATACGAAACAAATTCAAATGACCAAAATTTAAATGTTCAAAACAGGTTTTGTTTCGGATAAAATGGTATCCTCAGTAGAAAGGTTAATTTTTTTTAATCTGTGTAATCATATCCTAAAATCTGTGTAATCAGGTATAATGAATATTATACCAGGAGATTCTTATGCGTTGGGAAAGAGCGTTAATTCCAACTTTGAAGGAAAATCCGCAGGAAGCGGAGGTTTTGAGTCATCAGTTAATGCTCAGAGCAGGATTAGCAAGAAAGATTGCTGCCGGACTCTATGCGTATCTGCCACTGGGAATTAAGGTAATTCGCAGGGTGGAGACAATTATCAGAGATGAGATGGAAAAATATGGCGCTCAGGAGCTTCTTATGCCAATTCTACAGCCGCGAGAACTGTGGGAAGTATCCGGTCGCTGGAACGATCAGGAATTAAATATGCTAAAACTCAAAAACAGGGAAGGTTCAGAATTTGTTCTTGGCCCAACCCATGAAGAAATCATTACCGGCATTGTTCGGGGAGAGGTGAGGTCGTACAAAGATTTTCCACTTAACTTATATCAGATACAGACAAAATTTCGCGATGAGATAAGGCCGAGATTTGGAATGATTAGAGCAAGAGAATTTATTATGAAGGATGCCTATAGCTTTGATGTGAGCGAGGAAATGGCAAGAAAGAGCTATGCCGATATGTATAAAGCATACATTAGTATTTTTCGCCGGTGTGGGCTTGATTTTCGCATTGTTCCCGCTGATCCCGGGGCAATGGGCGGAGAAAAATCCGAAGAATTTATCGTCATCGCTGAGATTGGAGAGGATATAATTGCTGCTTGTGAGGCTTGTGATTACGCTACTGGAGTGGATACGACAAGGGAATGTCCTCGTTGTAGTGGCAAGATGACATCGATGAAAGGAATAGAAGTAGGGCACATATTCAACCTCGGCAAGAAGTACAGCAAGGCTCTATCTGCCAAATTTCTTGACCAGAACGGTGAGGAATGCCTCCCGTTTATGGGATGTTACGGAATTGGAATAACAAGGACAGTAGCTGCAATCATTGAACAAAATTCTGATGAGAAAGGAATCATCTGGCCATTGGAAGTTACTCCCTACTCGGTAGTTGTTCTCTGCCTTGACCAGGAGGAGGCAACGGTTGCAGAGTCAGAGGAGCTCTATCAAGAGCTAAAGGATAGTGGAATTGAGGCACTCCTGGATAATCGGGACGAGAGAGCAGGAGTGAAATTTAACGATGCCGATTTGATTGGTATTCCTATCCACCTCATCATCAGCCGCAAACGGGTTTCCGAGCAAAAAGTTGAGATCAAGCGTCGCCGCGACCAGATAAAACTCCTCATTCCCCATAAAGAGGCAACAGGAGAAGTAATAAGGCTCCTTGAAGACCTTAAAGTTGGGAAGGCAAAGGGCATAGGGCAGTGCTAAAATCACAATATACAAGTTCCAAATTATAATGCTTCAGACCTTCTGAAGTAAAAAGGTCTTTAAAAATGTGTAGACTTGGGATTGTAGAGTTTGAGATAATAGAACCCAAAGGAGGTCTTAAATGGCAAAGAGAAAACTCACAGCCCAGGAAAAACTACAGTTAGTAATAGAGAGTTTCAAGGGCGATGTTAATATTTCAGAACTCTGCCGAAAGCAGGATATCTGGCCTATCACGCTCAATCGTTTCAAGCAAAGAGCATTAGAAGGAGCTCTGGAGGCTTTAAATTCCCGCAGCGGCAAGAGACTTTCACTACAAACAGACAGGGAAATACATTCCTATTATTGCTGACGGCGGTATGGTACATCGTCACGGGTTCGCCACTCTGGAGAATCTCGTTTAAATTACAGGTGGACTGTGCTTTTTCCCAGGCATAGAGTGTGCCCAATAACTGACCTGCTCCGCCCGGCCAGTCCCCCTCCACCGATATGATCTGTGCCTTTCGGCCGCTCACCGAGGTCCGGGAAACATCAAGCCGCTCTTTCCACAGAACTCCGTTCGATCCCTGTTTGCGGAGACGACGATGATGACATCGAAGCCGCAGTTGGTCTCCACCGTGGTGTGCATATCTTCAATGTTGGCCCGATGCATGATCTCCACCTTTTCTTATCATACCGCAGAGGGCCCGGCAAGGCAATTGGGGAGAAGGTCGAGAAACCGCAGGATTGACAATTCGGATGAAGAGGGATATGATGTTCATGGGCAAGATGTTAATCAATGAAGACTCAAAAAAGCAGGTGCCTCTTGAACAAAAGGGGGTGAACGCAATGGGCCTAACGAAACAATTACAAGAAAAACACAAAATTACC
>CAZVBB010000086.1:0-4448 GCA_964625285.1 uncultured bacterium
CATATTTGATTCGCATGCAAGCAAGGAGTGCCAGAAAACCTGCCACCATCCAGAGAAGCTGCCTTCTAAAAAAGAAAAGGGCGTCTCCAGTACTTTGCTCAGCAAAGATAGCAGTAGTACTGTAAATGCTAATTAATCCACATCCAATAAGAATGATAGTAATTATGAACATGAAATAAGTTTCTCTTTTCACAGCTCTCTCACTATTTTTTTAAATGCCTTACCTCTTTCCTCAAAGTTGGCGAACATATCAAAGCTGGAGCAGGCAGGAGAAAGAAGCACCGTGTCTCCTTTATTAGCCAGTGAGTGCGCTAGTCTCACTGCTTCCTCCAGAGAATCAACTTTCTTCACCTGAACCACTTCTGATAGTGCTTCCTCTATCATTTCTCGAGCCTCACCGAAAAGAATTGCTACCTTCACCTTTGCCGCAGCCAATTCTCTCAAAACAGAAAAATCCATTCCTTTGTCTCTCCCGCCAGCAATGAGAATTACTGGAGAAGAGATACTCTCAAGTGACTTAAGTACAGCTCCCACATTTGTGCCCTTAGAATCATTGACGAAATTTACCCCGGCAATTTCCCTAACAAATTCTACGCGGTGCTCTAAACCCGAAAATTCCCGCAAAACGTTGCCAATGTCCTTGCTATCGACTCCGCAGATAATGGCAGCAGTGACAGCAGCAAGAACATTTTCCAGATTATGCACTCCGTAGAGTTTTATTTCATCACAGGAGAGGATAGCTTTTTCTTTTCCGTCAAAGCGAGAACATACCCACCCATTTTTTACAAATGTCCCCTCGGACAGCTCATTCCTCTGGCTAAATTTAATAACCCTCGCTTTGGTTTCCGCCATTCTCACCAGAGTGTCGTCATCGTTAAGCAAAGCATAGTCATCTGCGCTCTGATTTTTAAAGAGCTCCAGCTCTGCCTTAGCATAACTGTCAAAAGAATAATTGTATCTATCAAGGTGATCGGGAGTAATATTGAGGAGAATGGCGATCCATGGCTTGAAGCTCACAATTGTTTCTAATTGAAAGCTGCTCACTTCTACCACCGCCAGGTCACCAGTAGATAACTCATCCACAAAATCACACAAGGGGTAACCGATATTACCCGCAATAATTGCAGACCGTCCTGCCATTTTAAAAATCTCTCCAAGGAGAGTGACTGTGGTTGATTTTCCATTCGTCCCCCCAATGGCAATCAATGGAGCCCTGCAAAAATAGGACCCAAGCTCAAACTCGCCAATTACAGGAATTCCACGTCTGCGAGCATGAGAGATAGGAGGGATTGAAGGAGGGACGCCAGGGCTCGTGACAACAAGGTCTGCCTCATCAATCAGGGATAGACTATGTCTTCCCGTCTCCACCTTAATTCCTTCATCTAACAACAGCTTAGCGCGCTCACTTATTTCATCATTCTCTTGAGAAGCCTCGCTGACCACAACGCGCGCTCCCCTCTTTTTGAGAATGCGCGCCGCAGCCAAGCCACTCCTGCCCAGGCCAATCACGACAACGTTCCCGCCAATACCCTTGAACCCCCCAACGGCATAGGGCAGAGAGTATAGGGCAGAGGACATAGGGCTCTTGAATCCCTGAACGGTTGAATGGTTGAATGGTTGAATAGTTGTCATTATAGTCTTAAGCTACCCAATCCAAGAACGACAAAAATTATTGCTATGATCCAAAATCTGACTATTATTTTGGACTCTGGCCATCCTTTAAGTTCAAAGTGATGATGAAGTGGAGCTACTAAGAACACTCTCTTTTTTCGCAAGCGGTAGGATACGACCTGTATGATTACGGAAAGCGCTTCCAACACGAACATCCCGCCAATTATTAAGAGAAGAAGCTCCTGCTTAGTAATAACGGCAATGATACCGAGCAACCCTCCTAGGGCAAGGGAGCCGGTATTTCCCATAAATATCTGAGCCGGGAATGCATTGAACCAGAGAAACCCGAGTGCTGCTCCCACCATTGCTACTGAAACAATGGAAAGCTCCCCGGCACCAGGAATGCTAACTATTCTAAGGTGCGCACTGAAGACAGCATGTCCCGCCACATAACTCACTACCCCATAGCTCAACGTCGCGAGGGCAATGCAGCCAATGGCGAGCCCATCAAGCCCATCAGTGAGGTTAACTGCATTGGAAGTAGCTACAATTACCAGCGCTACAAAGGGGATGTAAAGAACCCCCAGAGGTAGGAATGCACCTCCACCAGAAAAAGGTAGTGCAAGAGTCCTCCCATGCTCGGGGGAGACGGGATAAAAATAAAGATAAAATCCAATGGCAAGTCCGAGAGTAATCTGCCAGAAAAGCTTTGCCCTAACCGTAATCCCGCTGGAGACCCGACCAGTAAGCTTAAGAAAGTCATCAGTAAACCCCAATATTCCCAGCCAAACAGTTACCAGAAGAGCAAGGTGGACATACCTGTTTGTAAGATCCCCAAAAAGAATAATGGCAATGATAATTGAGGCAAGGATAAAGATGCCTCCCATTGTAGGAATTTTTTCCTTCTCTTTATGAAGACTCTGTAAGAGAGGAGGACAATCCTCCTTTTTGACCTTCTCTAAGACCCTCAGATGCTTGAGCTTACGGATAAAGAAAGGACCAAGAATAAAACTCAAAGCAAAGGCAGTTATTGCAGCCATAGTCGCTCTGGCAGTGATTGCACGGAAGATATTTGCGAAAGGAAATAACTCAATTAAATATGGATAAAGATAATAAAACATTAACAATTTTCTCCATCTTCAGTGCCCGTGAACCCTTCACAAGGATTAAATCATCCGATTTAATAATTTTTGCTATCTTTTTCTCTGCCTCTTCGGTAGTGCTACAGATAAAAACCTCTTTGCCATGACCAGATGCCTCTTCAGCAATATGAGCTGCCTCATTTCCAACTGTTATCAATGTATCAATTGGAGAGGAGGCAAGAAGTCTCCCTACGTCGCGGTGGGCAATATCGCTCCACACCCCAAGCTCTAACATATCCCCAAGGATAGCTATTCTTCTCCCTGCGGCTGGAACACTGGCAAGAACATTAATTGCCATCTTCATTGATTCTGGATTAGCATTATAGGCGTCATTAATAATTTTCAGGGTGTTTTTTGAGAGAACCTCTATCCTCATCTTCGATGCGCGAAACTTTTCTATTCCTATTTTAATTTCTTCAAGACTCATTCCAAAAATGGAAGCGGCAGCAATAGCGGCAAGAGCATTGTATACATTCCCGCGGTTAGGAACCAATAGTTTGATTTCAACAGCATCGTTAAGCACAAAGGAGATTGTCCATCCTGAATCTTTAATTATTCTTCCTTGAAAATCAGCCCGCTCTTTTATCCCAAAGGTAACCACTTTTCCTTTCACTTTCCGAAAAAGGATTTCTTTTTTCACATCATCGGCATTAATGATTGAAGTACTACCCTCCCCCATAACTTCAAGCAACTCACCACGCGAGGTAGCAATTTCATCGAGAGAATCAAAAAATTCCAAATGTGTATGCCCCGTATTGGTAATTATTCCTACTATTGGCTGAGAAAGAGCTGCAAGACAAGCAATTCCCCCTCTATTATTCATTTCCACTTCCATTACTGCTACCTCGTGTTGAGCAGAAAGACGCAGAAGCGTTAACGGAACTCCAATCTCATTGTTAAAGCTCTTCTCAGATGAGAGAACATTCATCTTTTGAGAAAGAACCTGGCTCAGCATATCCTTAGTTGTCGTCTTACCATTTGAGCCAGCGATTGCCACAATCGGGATTTCAAATCTCCTCCGATGGAAATAAGCAATATCCTGTAATGCCTTGACAGTATTGTCACAATAGATAATTGATTTCTTACTTTTAATCTTTATCTTTTTGGAAACAACTGCCCCAACTGCTCCCTTGCGAAGCGCCTCAGCTATAAAATCGTGCCCGTCATATCGCTCTCCTTTAATGGCAAGAAAAATATCTCCTTTCCCAATAGTTCTGGAATCAATGGATACGTCTTTAATCCTTGCCCCAGGATTTCCCTGAAGTAAAATACCTCCAGTTGTTTTAAGAATATCTTCAATCGTTAACATCTGCACAAGTCATCAGTCACCAGAGCACCAGAGCACCAGAGCACCAGAGCACCAGAGCACCAGTCAGCAATTACCAGTTACCAGTTACCAACTACCAGTCACCAGTCTTTTCACTTTTCACCCTTTAGGAGCTGACGCACTACATCGCAATCATTAAAAACGACAACTCTATCTCCAAATATCTGATAGCCCTCGTGTCCTCTGCCAGCAATAATTACCATATCATCACTTTGAGCACGAGAGAGTCCCTCTTTAATTGCCGAAAACCTATCAATGACTACACTGTATCTCCGCCCCCTAAAACCAGATTTAATGTCTTCTAAAATCTGCACTTGATCCTCGCCATAAGGATTGTCCGAGGTGAGAATGGAATAATTGCTATAACG